>JAODMX010000512.1 GCA_025464735.1 Frondihabitans sp.
TCGAGGGCCTCGACGAACGCCACGAGCTCGTCGTGGCCGACTCGCCTGCCGCGGGTCAGGTCTTTGAGGAGGGCGTAGGGATCGGTGATCGACGATCGACCGGCGGTGATCTCGGCACGGATGACCGTCTGGATAGCCTCGCCGAGCACCTCCCAGTTGGAGTCGAGGTCGTCGGCCATGGCGGCATCGTTGATCGAGATCTCGGAGAGACCGCGGGTGATGTTGTCGAGGGCGAGCAGCGAGTGGCCGAACGCGACACCGATGTTGCGCTGCGTCGTCGAGTCGGTCAGGTCGCGCTGAAGGCGCGAGGTGACGAGCGTCTCCGCCAGCGTCGCGAACAGCGCCGACGAGATCTCGAGGTTCGCCTCGGCGTTCTCGAACCGGATCGGATTGATCTTGTGCGGCATCGTCGACGACCCCGTGGCTCCGGCCTGGGGGATCTGGGTGATGTAGCCCATCGAAATATACGTCCAGATGTCGGTTGCGACGTTGTGCAGGATCCGGTTCGCGTGGGCGATGCGCGAATAGAGCTCGGCCTGCCAGTCGTGCGATTCGATCTGGGTCGTCAGCGGGTTCCAGGTGAGCCCGAGACCCTCGACGAAGGACTTCGAGACCGCCGGCCAATCGAGGCTCGCGTCGGCGGCGACGTGGGCGGAGAACGTGCCCGTTGCGCCCGAGAACTTGCCCAGGAACTCGCCCTCGACGATCTGGGCCCGGATCCGCTGCAACCGGTAGGCGTAGACGGCGAACTCCTTGCCGACGGTCGACGGCGTCGCGGGCTGACCGTGCGTGTGTGACAGGATCGGCGTCGCCGCGTACTCGCGGGCAAGCGCGGTGAACAGGCCGATGACCTTGTCGAAGCGGGGGAGCCAGACCTCGAAGAGGGCGGCCTTGACCGTGAGCGCATAGGAGAGGTTGTTGATGTCTTCCGAGGTGCAGGCGAAGTGGGTCAGTTCGGCCACGGCGCCGAGACCGAGTTCGTCGAGACGGGCGCGAACGTAGTATTCGACGGCCTTCACGTCGTGGCGGGTGGTCGCCTCGAAGACGGCGAGCTCGTCGATGTCTTTCTGACCGAAGTCGGTCACCACGGAGCGCAAGGTGACCTTCTGCTCGTCGGTGAGCGGTGAGGATCCGGCGAACGAGCGATCGGTCTGATCGATGAGCCACTCGATTTCGACGTGGACTCTGGCTCGGTTGAGCCCGGCCTCGCTGAGGTGCTCGCCCAGTCCCTCGACCGCCGCGCGGTACCGGCCATCGAGCGGAGAGAGCGGTTGAGGCGGAAGGCTCATTGAATGGATCCCTGTCGTAGTGCTGGTTCGATCTGCCGGAAGAGAGCCGTGGCGGCCCGCTCGACCATGTCGAGGACTGTTTCGAACATGGCGGCGTCCGAGTAGTAGGGATCGGGAACGTCTGTTCCGGAGCCTTGTCGCGGGGCCGCGTCGCGATCACGGTCGAAGGTCAACAGGAGTTGGACCTTCGTTCGGTCGGTCTCGGTCGGCGCCCACGCTGTGAGAATGCGCTCCTGACCGCGGTCGAAGACCACCACGAGGTCGTGCCGGTCGAAGTCTGCGGCCTCGAACTGCCTCGCTCGGTGCCGTGTTCCATCGTAGCCGCGCTCGGCGAGCACCTGGATCGTGCGGGCGTCGGCATGCTCGCCCACGTGCCAGTCTCCGGTGCCGGCGGATGAGACGGCGACCCGGGGACCGAATCCGGAGCGGTCCGCGAGAGCGCGGAACACGATCTCGGCCATCGGGGAGCGGCAGATGTTGCCGGTGCAGACGAAGACGATGCGGAAGAGAGCGGAGGAGTTCGCAGCGCCGTCGAACTCCGTCGTCTCGAACGTCATGAGATCAGCCGCGCCGCGTGACCGAACCGAAGAGCGGCCGAAGCACGATGCCGATCAGCCAGGCGAGGATCGCCAGCACGAGTGCGCCCAGGATGCCCCAGCCGAGGTTGTCGACCACGAGGCCGAAGCCGATGATGTCGGTGGAGATCCACGAGACGACGAGCAGGAGCAGGCCGTTGACGATGAAGGAGACGAGCCCCAGGGTCAGGATGTAGATCGGGAACGCCACGATCTTGATGAGGGTTCCGACGATTCCGTTGACGAGCCCGAAGATGAAGGCGACGAGCAGATAGGTCAGGACCGTCGGCACGATCGACCTGTTGCCGAAGGCGGTGACGTGCACTCCCGCAACGAGGTAGGTCGTGAGCCACAGGGCCAGGGCGTTGATGACGAGGCGGACGAAGAATCGCATCCGTCAACTATGCCCAGTCCTGGGTGCCGGTGGTAGCCCGTAGGGTAATGAGGGTGACCGTTCCTGTTCGAATTCGCCCCGAGATCGCCGCTCTTCCGCCCTACCGCCAGGGCCGGCAGGCGGCTGCCGATGCCTTCAAACTCTCCTCGAACGAGAACCCGTTCGACCCGCTGCCGTCCGTCGTCGAGGCGCTGCGCGGCTCGTTCGACATCAATCGCTACCCCGATGCGGGCGCCACCGGCCTCCGCGAGGTGTTAGCCGACCGGTTCGGCGTCAGTGTCGACGAGATTCACGTGGGTGCCGGATCCGTATCGCTGCTCTCGCAGCTGTTGCTGGCCGCCGCGCAGGTGGGCGATGAGGTCGTCTACGCCTGGCGCTCCTTCGAGGCGTACCCGGGGCTCGTGACGGTCACCGGCGCGACGAGCGTGCAGATCGCCAACCGCCCTGACGGAGGCCACGATCTCGAGGCCATGGCTGCGGCGGTCACCGAGCACACCCGGGTCGTGATCGTCTGCAGCCCCAACAACCCGACGAGTGAGATCGTCACGGGCACCGATTTCGAGAGCTTCATGGCGAAGGTGCCCGAGTCCGTCCTTGTGATCCTTGACGAGGCGTACTTCGAGTTCGTGACCGATGAGGCCGCCGTCAACGGGGCGTCCCTCATCGAGCGCTACCCCAACCTTGTCGTCCTGCGCACCTTCTCGAAGGCCTACGGGCTGGCGGGGCTCCGCGTCGGTTACGCCATCGGGCCGTCCTACGTGCTCGACGCTGCCCGGTCGACCGCCATCCCGCTCTCGGTGACGGGGCTCGGGCAGACTGCAGCGATCGCGTCGCTTGCGCACGAGACGGAGCTCCTCGAGCGCGTCGAGCGCATCGTCCGCCTCCGCGACCAGGTCTGGCAGGCACTCGTCGACCAGGGGTGGTCGCTCGCTCGGGCGCAGGGCAACTTCATCTGGCTAGAGACGGGCGAGCACACGACGCACGCGGCCGACGTCTTCGCGCGGCGCGGTTGCATAGTGCGCGCATTCGCTCCCGAGGGCATCCGGGTGAGCATCGGAGAGTCCTCTTCTGTCGATAAACTCCTAGCCGCCGCCCAGGAGGTTGTTCGCACCCTCTAGGCTGGCGAGATCGGTGGTGCCCTAGGCTCGGGCGCATGTCTTTCAGCGCGATGGGGCCAGAGGTTCCCCCGGTACCGCAGGTTCTCCCTGTCAACGGGGCTTCTGCCGACCCCGCTCCCGTCCAGCTCCTCGACACCCGTGGCGTCCTGCAGGAGAACGACGGCACCGCAGAATTCCTGCCGCTCGTCGAGGCTCTCAGTGACGAGAGCCTGCGGCGATTCCACCGCGACATGGTCGTCACGAGACGCTTCGACGAAGAGGCGGCGAACCTCCAACGTCAGGGCCAGCTCGCTCTGTGGGTTCCGAGCCATGGCCAGGAGGCGGCTCAGGTCGGCTCCGCGCACGCCACGCGGCCCCAAGACCACATCTTCCCCTCCTACCGCGAGCACGCTGTCGGCCTCATTCGCGGCATCGACCCGGTCGCGATCGTCCGCCTCCTGCGTGGCACGACCCATGGCGGCTGGGATCCCGCAGATCACCAGAACTTCCACCTCTACACGCTGGTCATCGGCTCGCAGACGCTCCACGCCACCGGTTACGCCATGGGCATCACGCTCGACGGCTCGTGCGCCACTGGCGATCCCGAACGCGACGAGGCGGTCGTCACCTACTTCGGCGACGGAGCGACGAGCCAGGGCGACGTCAGCGAGGCGCTCGTCTTCGCCGCCAGCTTCCAGACGCCGGAGGTCTTCTTCCTGCAGAACAACCAGTGGGCCATCTCGGTCCCCGTGTCGACGCAGTCGCGAACCCCTCTTTACCGGCGCGGTCTCGGTTTCGGGGTGCCGTCCGTTCAGATCGACGGCAACGATGTTCTCGCGAGCTACGCGGTTACGAAGCGAGACCTCGACGCCGCGCGGGCCGGAGAAGGCCCTCGGCTCATCGAGGCCCTCACCTACCGCATCGGGGCGCACACCACCTCCGACGACCCGACCAAGTACCGTACCGACGCTGAGCTCCAGTCATGGGTGGCCCGTGACCCCATCGTTCGCTTTGAGGCGTACCTTCGGAGCCGTGGCGAGGGCGACAGCTTCTTCGCCGAGGTCGAGGCCGAAGCGCTCGACCTCGCCGAAGACGTCCGTCGGCGCACGCTGGCTCTTGAGCGGCCGTCGAACGATCTGATCTTCGATCACGTCTACTCCGAGGCGCATCCCCGGATCGACGAACAGAAGGAGTGGCTCGCCACCTACGAGGCATCCTTCGGAGGAACCGCATGACCGACACTGTGCACGACCTGCCCGAGGCTGCTCTCCAGCCGACCACGGAGATCCTTCCTCTCGGCCGAGCGATCAACGCTGGCCTCCGTCAGGCGCTTCGCGACGATCCGCGGGTTCTGCTCCTGGGCGAAGACATCGGCACCCTCGGCGGTGTGTTCCGGGTCACCGAAGGGCTGCAGAGCGAGTTCGGGGCGAAGCGCGTCATCGACACGCCCCTCGCCGAGTCCGGCATCGTCGGGTCGGCCATCGGTCTCGCGATGCGCGGTTTCCGCCCGGTCGTCGAGATCCAGTTCGACGGCTTCATCT
>JAODMX010000517.1 GCA_025464735.1 Frondihabitans sp.
CGTGGGCGCGAACGGCGCGGGCAAATCGACCCTGCTCGGCACGATCGCCGGGGTGGTGCGACCGACCCAGGGGTCGATCATCATCGACGGCGTCGACATCACGGGCATCGCGGCACACAAGGTCGTCGGTCACGGTGTCGCGCTCGTGCCGGAGGGGCGCAAACTCTTTCCATTCCTCAGCGTCGAAGACAACCTGCGCCTCGGCGCCTTCCATAAGGCCGCACGCTCGCGGTCGAAGGCCACGAGGGATGAGATCTACGACCTGTTTCCGCGTCTGGCCGAGCGTCGCGCGCAGATGGCCGGTTCCCTCTCGGGCGGTGAGCAGCAGATGTGCGCCATCGGTCGGGGCATGATGGCGCTGCCCAAGGTACTCATGCTCGACGAACCCTCTCTCGGACTAGCGCCGATCGTCGTCGAGCAGATGTTCGGTCTGATTAGCAATCTCGCCTCGACCGGCCTCACGATCCTGCTGGTCGAACAGAACGTGGCGGACGCTCTAGAACTGTCCAGCCGAGCGAGCGTGCTCGAGCAGGGGTTGATCACGATGACCGGCAGTGGGCCCGAACTGCTCGCAGATCCGGGCCTGCAGTCGGCATACCTCGGTATCGCCTGATGTCGGATGCGGGCACTGCGAAGCGTGTGCCCCATCCGGAACCAGGATGGGGGCAAGGGAGAGGCGTGATCGCGATGCAGCCGGCCTCGGTGTGGAGCGTCGTGCCCCCCGCCCTCCTGCCCGAGGTGCAGCAGTGCGTCAACCGCTACAGTTGGGCCTACGACGACCGCCGCCCGGATGCGCTCGCCGAGTGCTTCACCGAAGACGCGGTGTGGGAAGCATCCATCATGGACGAGTTCCAGGTCGGCCCGTTCGTCGGGCGCGACCGAGTGATGGAGTGGCTCACGCGCTTCTGGCCCTACCAGCGCGACCAACGCCGTCACGTGTTCACCAATTTCGTCGTCGACGAATTCGACGGCGATCTCATCACCGCCTACTGCTACCTTCAGCTATTCGGCTCGCGACACTCGGAGTCGGCGTTCGAGACCGCGGGATTCGTGCGGTTCCAACTGGCACGGGCTGGGGAGCACTGGGCCATCCGCCGATTCTCGGCCGGATTTGATTCGCCTTTCTGGGCCATGCCCGTCGCCGACATGACACCCGAACTGATCGAGCTTTTCGGCATCACGAGCGTTCGGGACGCCTAGGCCTCAGCGGAGGTGGTAGCCTCCGTCGACCGCGAGCACCTGACCGGTCGCATACGTCGTGCGATGCAGTCCGGCGACGGCGATCGCGATGTCGTCAGGCGTCGCGACCCGCTGCAGCGGGACCTCAGCGGCGACGCGCGCGCGCAGCTCGTGCCATTCGCTCGTCCACGGCGTGTCCACGAACCCGGGTGCCACCGCGTTCACGCGCACCTCCGGACCGACCGTGGAAGCGAGGATGCGGGTGAGCTGGTCCGCCGCCGCCTTGCTGACGGAGTACGGGATCGAGCTGCCCAGCGGTCGCTGGCCGCCCAGCGAGGTGATCATCACGATGTGCCCGTGGGGCGCCACTCTCAGGTGCGGCATCGCCGCGACGCAGAGATCCCAGGTGCCGAACACGTTCACCTCGAAGATGCGTCGCCAGACCTCGCGGTCGGCTGCGTCGAGGTCGGCATGGGGGATCTCCTGTGTGGTTCCCGCATTGTTGACCAGCAGGTCGAGTCGCCCCAGGGTGCCGATCACCTCGTCGACCATCCGGCGCGATTGGTCGCCGTCTGCGATGTCCGCCTGCACGTAAAGGCCGCCGATCTCCCGGGCAAGCGCCCTGCCACGTTCCGCGCTGGAGCGCGAGTGGATGACGACCCTCATGCCCTCCTCGGCCAGCCGTCGCGCGATGCCCTCGCCGATTCCCGAACTCGAGCCTGTGACGAGCGCGACTCCCTCGAGTGGTTCCATCAGCGTGACGAGGTCTCGGCTTCCAGCGAATCGCGCAGGCGCCTCCGGACGATCTTGTTGCTGGCGTTCTTGGGCAGTTCGTCGACGAACCTGATCTCGGTGGGCATCTTGTACCCGGCCAGCTGCTCGTGCGCGTGCTCGAGGATCAGCTCCGCTGTGATCGCGTCCGAAGTCCGGACGACGAACGCAACGGGGGTCTGACCCCAGCGTGCGTGCGGGGCGGCGACCACCGCGCACTCGATGACCCCACCGACCTGCAGCACGGTGCGCTCGATCTCGCTCGGGTAAACATTCATGCCGCCGCTGATGATCAGGTCGGTGCGACGGTCGTTGATGTAGACGTAGCCCTCGGGATCGATGGTGCCCAGGTCGCCGGAGTGGTACCAGCCGTCGCGGAAGCTCGCCTCGGTGGCATCCGGGTTCGCCCAGTATCCGCGGGCGAGCGAACTGGAGTGGAAGATCAGCTGGCCGACCGTGTCCCCGTCGAACGGCAGGTCCTGGCCGTCCTCGTCTATCAGCCGCACCACGACATCCGGGGAGGGTCGACCCGTCGACGAGAAGATACGGTCGCGCTTGAGGCGGTAGTCGTCGACAGATGTCGCGGCGACCAATCCGCCGGAGTTCTCGGTCATTCCCCAGCCCTCAACGAGCCGTGGACCGATCGTATCGACGAGGCGTTCCAGATGCTCCTCCGGCGCTTTGGCCGTCGAGTGCAGCACGCTGACGAACGAATCCAGAGTGGTGCCCTTCGCCGTGACGACATCGCAGAACTCAGGGATCGGCGGGCTGGGCAGGATGGAGAAGTTCGCCCTGTGCTCGTCGATTGCGTCGACCAGCCGCTCGGTGTCCCATTTCTTCATGATGTAGCTCGTGCCGCCCACCTGGATGTGCGGCAGGATGTGTGACGGGATTCCGGCGCCGAAGGACAGCGAGAGCGGGAAGATTTCAACGCTCTGGATGACGTAGCGGTTGGTGAACACATTCGTCGAGCCGAGCGCTCGTATCGATCGATGCGTGAGTTCCGCCCCCTTCGGGAATCCGCTCGTGCCGCTTGTATACGCGATCACCGCAAGGTCTTCGGCGCTCGGGCCCCGGCCGACCCGATCCGCGCTGCCGCTATCGCGGAACTCGTGCCAGCTGCGAGCACCGTCGACGCGCTCGCGGCCGGAGGTGACCAGCAGGCGCAACTGGTCGTGCACCTCGAGCTTCTCGACCCTCTCCGCGACGCTGTCGTCGAAGAACAGAGCGACGGCGCCCGAGTTCGCGAGCTGGTAGCTGGCCTCCGGGGCGGTGTGACGCACATTGACCTGCACGACGACATGTCCGGACTTCAGGCAGGCGAAATAGACGTGGAGATATGCGAGGTCGTTGTCCATCCAGATAGCCACCCGTTCGCCGGCGGGTATCCCGGCACCCAGTATGGCCTGCGCGACGCGGTTCGTCACGGCATCCAGCTCGGAGTACGTGTTCGCCTCGCCGTCGAGCATCGCGATGGCGATCTTGTCGGGGGAGCGCAGGGCGCCCAACTGAAAGTGTGATCCGAGTGTGGTGGGGACGGGTACTGCGGGTGTTGGTGACGGCATCGTTGACCTCGAGGAGTGGTTTGAGTCGGAACGGGGGAGGGAAGATCCCGTTCGAGGTCACGGCCCCGGGTCGTTGCGTCCGGCGGTCAGGCCGTGGGTATCGTGCGCGAAGCGAAGACGGTGGCGTGCGCAAGCTCGGCGATACTGCGTGCGAAGGCCTCGGCGTCCGCCGGAGGGCTCGTGCGGAACCAGGACGGGATGCTGTCGATGGCCGACAGCACGAACCGCGTGGCCGTCTCCGCATCCAGATCCTTCGGAGAGAGTCGCTCGCTCACCGCCGCATCGATCATCCCGCGCATGTATGCGTTGAAGTTGCGCCGATGCGTGCGGACCTCGTGCGCGAAATCGCCCTCGAGGAATCGCCACTCGTTCTGGTAGAGCCCGGCCCGTTCGAGGTGTTGGAGGTACCAGACCACCACGCGTTCCACGTAAGTCACGAACTTCTGCTCGGTCGGCAGCGAGAGCGCGTCGACCTCGTTCATGATCTCCATCGCCGACGTGTGCGAACCGTCGAGGATGCGAAAGAGCAGGCTCTCCTTGGAGTCGATGTAGTGGTACAGGCTGCCTTTGAGAATGCCGACCCGGTCGGCGATCTCCTGGAGCGATGCCGCCGAGTAGCCCTTCTGCGCGAACACGCTGGTAGCTGCCTCGAGAATCTCCGCGTCGCGGTTCCGTCGGCTGGAGGGAACCGTCGAGGGTTCTGTTGCGGTTCTCGCCACGGTTCCCACTATCTTTCACTCGGATGTCGCGCGACGCCCGATCGGCGACGCCCTGTGGAGCATATCGCGCGAGCTCGGATGTGATCACGACTCGGCCTGATTCGATTGCGTCGATCGTACACCGCTCGCTTCGCGCCAGTGGCGAGCCTCGACAGCCCACGCGGCGCTGTCGGCGATGGAGCGCTGCTGGCTGAACGTCTCGAGTACCCTGGCCACCGCATCGGGGTCGTTGCTGACGATGGCGCGGCCGAATTCGCGAGCGCGGGGGAGCAGATCTGCATGCGGAACGACCTCGCTGACCAGGCCCCAGTGCAACGCGGTCTCGGCATCCATCGGGAGACCTGTGGTAATAAGCTGGCGTGCGCGGCGCGTGCCGACCGCCTCGGCGAGCAGCACCGTGAGACCCCATCCGGGCGTGAGACCGAGGCGCGTGTGTCCGTCGGCGAAGACGGCGGCGTCGGATGCGATGAGCCAGTCGCAGGCCAGGGCAAGTTCCAGGCCGCCCGCCATCGCGGCGCCGTTGATCGCACCGATCACCGGCTTGCGGCTCTCGAACAGCGGCCGGTAGCGGGGCCCGATTGTGTGGATGGATGCCGGATCGCGCTCCAGTTCCTTCGTGTCCATCCCGGCGCAGAATGCGGGGTCCGATCCGGTGAGCACGATCGCTCCCACGGAATCGTCGCCCTGCAGGCGGACCAGCTCACCGAGCAGCTCCTCGCGAAGTGACAGGGACAGGGCGTTGCGAGCGCGCGGTCGGTTGAGCGTAACCACCACCACGCCATTATCGGCGCCGTCCACGATCAGTTCTGACACATCCTCGTGCTCTCTCCTTCAGGAGGGTCGTAACTTGACCCCCGACGTATCGCAATCTACCATAAACCAAACAGTTGGTTTGTAAGTAGTCAATCGATGGGGGATCACCATGGTGATGACCGACAGCAGTCATTCGCCGGGCGCTGCGCAGGACTTCCGGGACCGTGCCGCGGCGTGGCTCCGGGGCAACGTTCCTGCGGAATGGCGCGAGAACCGCGGTGCCCTGAACGAAGACGACGAGAACCGTATTCGCGGCGAATGGGACCGCACGCTTTTCCGCGGCGGGTTCGCCGGGATCTCGCTGCCGACCGAGTACGGCGGCCAGGGTCGCGCCATGGAGGACGAGATCGCGTTCTTTGAGCTCGCGGCTCGAATGCAGGCACCCGACGGTCTCGGCCGAATCGGCAAGATCCTCACGGCCCCCACTCTCATTACCCTCGGCACGGAGGAGCAGAAGGCCAAGTACCTGCCCCCGATCCTCTCCGGTGAGGAGGTCTGGTGCCAGGGGTTCTCCGAGCCGGGCGCCGGCTCCGACCTGGCGAGCGTTTCGACCAGGGCAACCCGCACCGAAGGCGGCTGGCTCATCCGCGGCACGAAGACCTGGACCAGCTTCAGCCGGCACGCTCACCGCTGCCTGATGCTCGCGAAGACCGATCCGGAAGGATCGCGGTACCACAACCTCACCTTCTTCCTGCTGGACATGAAGCAGCCCACCGTGCGCGTGGAACCGATCCGTCAGATCTCGGGCAGCTCGCACTTCGCCGAAACCCACTACGAAGACGCGTTCGTGCCCGACTCCGACGTGCTGGGCGAGGTGAACGGGGGCTGGCGCGTCGCCATGACCGTGCTCGGCAACGAGCGCGGCCTCATCGAGGGCATCGTGCGCTATGTCGAGATCCGAGCGGATGTCGACCTGCTCCAAACCTGCTGCTGCGCTGGCAACCCGGACCTCATGCGCGTGGTGGACAAGCTCGACGCGCGGGCCGAGGTGCTGCGCTGGCAGGTGGCGAAGGCCGTGGCGGTGCGCGACGACGAGCGCGAGGGGTGGCGTGCGGCATCCGTGCTGAAGGCGTGGTGGAGCGAATTCTGGCAGGAGGTCACGCACTTCGCGTCGACCCTCGACTGCCCCGAGCACCGCGAGCACTGGCGTCACCAGTACCTCGAGAGCCGCTCGGCCACGATCTACTCGGGAACGTCCGAGATCCAGCGCAATGTGATGGCCGAAAGGATCCTGGGGCTTCCGAAATGACCTACGACTTCGATGTGCAGATCAGCGAGCTCGGCGTCGACGCCGAGGCCGCGATCGAGGACCTCTTCAAACGATCGCTGGGCGGCCGCCCGATCATCGAGTGTGCCTACGGCACGCCGGCGGGCTGGGACGACATCGCCGCCGGCGGCTGGGACATGGTCGGAGCCGCGGAGGATGACGGCGGCGCCGGCCTCGGCATCCGCGACCTCATCTCGCTCGCGATGGTCGTCGGACGCTGGGTGCCGCCACTGCCCGTGCTCGAGACCATCATGGCGAAGCGCTGGTCATCGGCCGCGCGCGAGTCCGAGGGACCCGTCACCGTGGCGATCCGCACGGAATCGGGCCGGATCCTGGCGCCGTTCGGCGAGACTCCCGGCATCTCCGTGCTGGTCGATGCGAACCCGCCGGATGGCGCGATCGCAGCGCCCACGATAGTGGCGGCGGACGACTACGCGCCGTCGCTCCGGCTCGTGGAATCGGATCGGGCTTCGGCGATCTCCGTCGAACAGGCGCACGAACTCGCGGTGGTGTGGGCGGCCGAGGCCGCCGGCTGTGCCAAGCGAACCCTGGAGATCGCGGTCGACTACGTCAAGCAGCGCAACCAGTTCGGCCAGCCGGTCGGGCGCTTCCAGGCCGTGAAACACCACCTCGCGGACGCGCTGATGAGCTCGCAGGAGTCGGAGTCCGCGGTGTTCTGGGCCGCGTCCGATGCGCCGAAGCTGGCTCCGGCCCTGGAGATCGTCTTCGACTCGGCGCTCCGCACCGCCGAGATCGCGACGCAGGCCCATGGCGGAATGGGGTTCACCTGGGAGCTCGGCCTGCACGTGTACCTGCGCCAGATCGTGGCCCTTCGTCAGCTCGCCATGTCCCTCGCAGCGATCGTCGACGCGGGCTGACGTGGCGGACGCGGCCCGCGGCGAACCCGCGGTTCTCATGGAGCGACGCGGACATGTCGCCGTACTCACTCTCAACCGCCCGGACTCGCTGAATGCGGTCGACTCGCGGCTGAGCATGGCGCTGGCCGCGGCGGTGGATGACAGCGTGCGCGACGACTCGGTTCGGGCGATCGTGCTCACCGGAGCAGGGCGGGCGTTCTGCGCCGGCCACGACCTGGGCGCGATCGCGGCGGGCGAGACGATCGACGATTCGCGGCATCCGGAGTGGGGCTATGGCGGTCTGGTCGAGCGCCCCATCGACAAGCCGGTCATCGCTGCCGCTCACGGCTACATGCTGGGCGCCGGTCTCGAGATCGGCCTCGCGTGCGACATCATCGTCGCGTCGCCGTCTCTGAAGCTGGGGTTGCCGGAGGTGCGCAGGGGCCTGATCGCCGCGGCGGGTGGCATCCCGCGGCTCGCCCAGCAGTTGCCGCCGCACATCGCATCGTGGCTGATCTTCAGCGGCGAGCTGGTCGGTGCGCAAGTGGCCGAGCGCTGGGGTCTCGTCAACGAGATCGTCCCCGAGTCGGAGGTGCTGGATCGGGCTATCGCGCTCGCCGAGCGCATCGCCGAGAACGCCCCGCTCGCCGTTCAGGCGAGCAAGCGCCTGGTGCGGCGGCTCTCGAGAGAGTCGACCTGGACGGAGGATGCCTGGGCGGTGCTGAACGAGGAGTTCGCCCGCATCCGCGGCACGTCCGATGCGCACGAGGGTGCGACCGCGTTCATGGAACGACGCGACCCGGACTGGACTGCACGCTAGTGCCCGAGGAACTCCGGCGGTCGACGCTCACTGAATGCCGTGAGTCCCTCGCCGTGATCGCGACTGTCGACCAGCGCGAGTTGCTCCTCGATCTCGGCCACGGTCTGCTCGCGAAGGCTGCGGGTGAGGGAGTCGTTGACCAGGCGCTTGATCGCGCCGAAGGCGAGGGTGGGTCCGTGCGCCAGGGATTCGATGCGCTCCGCGAGACGGAATTCGAAGTCCGCGAGCGGCCAGACCGCCGAGACGATGCCGAGGTCGTGCGCTTCCTCGGCGCTCAGGGGGACGCCGCCGATGAGCAGCTCCTTTGCGCGGTGGATGCCGATCGCCCGCGGGATCCAGTAGCTGGCCGAGAGGTCCGTCGAGAGGCCGATGAGGGCGAACGAGGGTGAGAACTTGGCGTTGTCGGCCGTGTAGATGAGGTCGCACGCCAGCGCGATGCTGAATCCGGCTCCGGCTGCGTGCCCCTGAACGGCAGCGACGACCGGCGCCGGCATCTCGGCGATCAACTCGATGAGGAGTGCGCCGGCCGCAAGTTTCTCGGCGGTGTCGGGTTCTCCCTGACTCATCTCCGAGACATCCCCGCCGGCCGAAAACGCGGTCTGGTCACCGCGGAGCACGACGACCCGGGTGCGCGGATCCTTCGCGGCCGTGGTGAGCGCGTCGATCAGGAGGTGACGCACCGGCCAGTCGAAGGCATTGCGCGCGTGGGGACGGTTGAACTGGAGCGTCCAGACCCCGTCGAGGAAGCTCACGAGCAGACCGGGCGCCCCGGGTGACTCATCGTTCATGTTCGATCGCTCCTTCGCGCCAGGGCACAGGCCCTTTCCGTGCAGGGCTAGCATATACAATCAATCGGTTGGTAGGTTGGAACTTCAGCAGAGCAGAAGGAGACGACGATGCTCGTCACGCGGTTCACACGGCACTTCGGAGTGGAAGCGCCCATCATGCAGGGTGGAATGCAATGGATCGGCACCGGCACCCTCGCCGCCGCGGTGTCGAACGCCGGAGGGCTCGGCACCATCACGGCGCTCACATTCCCGACTCCCGCGGCGCTGCGTGAGCAGATCGACATCTGCCGCGACGCGACCGACAAGCCGTTCGCCGTCAACCTGACCAGTCTTCCCTCGATCAACCCGCCGCCCTACGACGAGTACCGCGCGGTGATGATCGACGCCGAAGTCCCGGTGGTGGAGACGTCGGGCTCCAACCCCGCCGAGTTCATGCCGATCTATCGGGACGCCGGGATCAAGGTCGTGCACAAGGCCACCAGCATCCGTCACGCCCTCAAGGCCGAGGAGGCGGGGGTGGACGCGGTGGCGATCATCGGATTCGAGGCGGCCGGCCACCCGGGCGAGCTGGATATCCCGGGCCTCGTGCTCATCCGCGAGGCCGCACGCAAGCTCTCGATCCCCGTGCTCGCCGCCGGCGGATTCGCCGACGGGGAAGGTCTCGCTGCCGCGCTCGCGCTCGGCGCCGAAGGAATTCTCATGGCCACACGCTTCATGGCGACGGTCGAGACCCCGATCTCGGACATGGTGAAACAGGCGCTCGTCGCGGGGAACGAGCTGAACACCAACCTGATCTTCCGCAGCCTCAACAACACCGCGCGCGTGGTTAAGAACACGGTCTCGGACCAGGTGGTCGAGATCCTGAAGAACGGCGGCGACTTCGAGTCGGTGCGGGAGCTGGTCGCGGGCCGCAGGGGACGGACCGTCTACGAGACCGGTGACCTCGACGCGGGCATCTGGTGGGCGGGCATCTCCCAAGCGCTCATCGACGACGTGCCGACCTGTCGCGACCTGATCGCGAACATCGTGGGCGATGCGGAGTGGGTCGTGCAGCAGCGTCTCGCGGGCATGATCTCGGTTCCCGTGGCCTCCTGACCCGTGCGCGCGATCCAGATCGCCGGCTACTCCGGCCCGGAGGGCGTGCGGCTGGTGGACGTGCCCGAGCCGGACGCCCCTGCGGACGGACGTGCCGTTCGGGTGGCCGTGATGGCCGCCGGCGTGACGTTCCCCGAGGTGCTCCAGACCAGAGGCGCGTACCAGGTTCAGCCGGATCTGCCGTTCGTCCCCGGCGGAGAGATAGCCGGGCTGGTGGATCGGGCACCGGAGGGCTCCGACCTCCGCGTCGGCGACCGGGTCTTCGGCTACTGCGCGACGGGCGGGTTCGCCGAGCGCGCGTGGCTGCCGCTCGACCGGGCATTCCGTCTTCCGGACGACCTCTCCTTCGTCGAGGGCGCCGCCCTGTTCGCGAATTTCCACACGGCGTGGTTCGCCCTCGTCGAACGGGGGAGGGCGGTCGCGGGCGACAGCGTGCTGGTGCACGGCGCGGGTGGCGGGGTCGGCACCGCCTGCGTCCAGGTCGCGCGTACGATCGGACTGACAGTCATCGCTGTCGTGTCCGATGATGCGAAGGCCGCTGCTGCCCAGGCCGCGGGAGCACATCACGTGCTGCTTCGTGGCGGCGACTGGCGCGTGCAGGCCCAGTCGCTCGTGCCTGGCGGTGTCGACCTCGTGGTGGACCCGGTCGGGGGCGACGTCATCGAGAACCTTCGGGTGCTTCGGGAGCTGGGGCGACTGTTGATCATCGGATTCGCCGGCGGCGACATCCCATCCATTCCGGCGAACCGCCTGCTGCTGCGCAATCTCGAGGCCATCGGCATCGTGTATGGGTCGTTCGCCGCCGCCCACGCGGGGTACAGCCGCATTATCCAGTCGAAGCTCGATCCGCTGCTGGCTGGGGGGTTGCGCCCGATCATCGGGTCCACCCACCCGATCGCTGAAGCGAGCCTTGCCCTCGCCCAGGTGGACGAGAGGCGCGCGATCGGCAAGGTCGTACTCGACCTCACGGCATGACCGCTCAGCCCTCTTTGCCCAGCAGGTAGTACGTGACGTTCCCGCTGACGCAGACATCATCGTTTTGGCGAATGATCTCGTACCGGAAGGTGACGCGCCCCGCGGCGCGCGACTTGCTCTTGACGCATTCCTCGACCGTCATGCGCTCACGGATTGTGTCGTTCAGAAGCACGGCCTTGTGGTAATCGATGCTCTGGTTCAGCATCGCCAGGCCGGTACCGTTGAAAAGACCGAGCCGCTCCTGAAGGCCGGATGCCACTGCGACAACCATCAGGCCGGCGGGGAACACCCCACCGAAGAGCCCGTGCTCTCGGGCGTACTCGTCGTCGACGTGCATCGGGTTCATGTCACCGCTGAACATGGTCCAGATGGTGTTGTCGGCTGCGCCGATCGTTCGACCCTGGGTAAGGAATTCATCGCCGGGGGCGAAGTCCTCAAAATATTTGGCAGACGGTCCTAGCGTGGCCACAGCCCCTCATCTCCGGTCGGGCGCTACGTCGCGCCGGTAACAATAAGCATACAATCGGTTGGTTGCTAGCACGACGCTCGGAACTCATAGAGCGACGACGCGGTGAGCGCCGGGATGTCGGACCCGTCGAGTTCGAGGGATTGCTCGACATGCAACCTCGCCCCGAGGGCGATCGGCGAGAGCTCGACCAGGCGCGCGCATCCGCACTCTGTCGCCGAGCGAGATGGATGCCGCGAAGCGCACTCTGTCGATTCCGTAATTGACCTTCACCGCGGTATCCGAGACATCGAGCAGCTGTCCCCACAACCCGCCCACCAGCGCCAGGGCCGAATACTGGGCATCGGCGGCGACCAGCGAGTCCACTCGTCACCATTCGGTGACGCCGAGTTCCGTGTCGACCAGCTCCGCCAACTCGGCCATGCCGACGGTGAGCCGGGTCATTCCGAGGGGTCCGCCCGGATGAGTGCCTCCTGGGTGGCGCTGGCCACGACCTCACCCGACCGGTCGAACACGCTGCAGGTGCAGAGCGAGCGCGAGTCCGAGAACGCGACCATCGTGTTGGAGATCAGCAACCACTCGTCGATCCTGAACGGCCGATGGAACCACATGGCGTGGTCCAGCGATGCTCCGACCACGGAGATCTCGGGCAGAGCCACGTGCGCGGCCCGAGTCAGCAGGAAGTCGACAGCGTAGGTGAGCAAGGCCGTGTGGTCGATCGGACAGTCCGACTCGACTCGACCACGGGTCCGTACCCAGACATCCTGGGTTCGTGATCCTGGAGCGGACGGGACGTAACGACGATCGAAGGGCGCGCGCACCGCCGCGTTGGTGCCGCGCGGGGCGAAGTCGCTCGAGGGCAGCTCGTCCGGACCCACGACCAGCGGCATCGTCGGCCCCGCTTCTCTGCTCGGCTCAGGTTCGTGGGCAGAAGCGAAGCCGAGCAGCATGACCCGGCCGGACTGCCGCGCACGAAAGTCGACCACGTCGAGCGACCTGCCCGACTTGATCACCTCGGTGCTGTAGTCGAGCGCGACGGTCGGCAGCGCTGGACGCACGAAGCTGGCATGAAATGAGTGCACCGGCCGCCTGTCGCCGATCGAATGGGACACCGCCCTGATCGCCTGTGCGAGCATCTGCCCGCCGAACACGCGACCGATCGCCCCCTCCAGAGAGATGCCGGAGAAGCGTCCCTCGCCCTCTCTCTCGAGGGCGATCAGGTCGAGCGCCGAGGGCCCTCCGGGCGGTGATTCGGACATTGCAACCCTTCACTACCAAACACTTGGTTGCCATGCTACTGTGCGAAGTATGTCCACCTCAACAGAGCGCGTAGCTGTCGTCTCCAGCGCGCTGAGTCAGCTGAAACCCGCATGGGACACCGTTCAGCACATTGATCTCATATCAGAGACTGTCAACCAGGCGCTGCTCGCCAGCGGCTTCGACATCCACGACGTAGACGTCGTGATCGACTGCGGCAGCGACGTGCTCGACGGTCGGAGTATTTCGAACTGCGGCTTCCTCGGCCAGATGGGTGCCCATCACAAAGAGGAGTCGAGGGTCGAGGAAGATGGGCTGTTCGGCGCGATGTACGCGGTTAACAAGATCATCGGCGGGGGTGCGGAAGTCGCCCTGGTGATCGCCTACTCGAAGCCCTCGGAATCGATCGTGGAGAACTATTACCGCACGATCGCCGACCCGTTCTACCAGCGGCCGGTCGGGCTCAACAAGGCCGTCGCGGCCGGGCTCCTGGCGAACCAGTACCTCACGGAGACCGACGCGACCGAAGAAGAGCTCGCCGAGATCGCGGCCCGCGCCTGGACCCGTGCCGCGGCCAACCCGAAGGTGTCAGACGCCCGCGCCTACACGGCGAGGGAGATCCTCGACAGCCCGGTCGCCGCGTCACCCCTCAACCAGCTCTCGCTCTCCCGTCCCGTC
>JAODMX010000001.1 GCA_025464735.1 Frondihabitans sp.
GCAGTGCCAGGAGCAGCGGTTTGCGGAATTCGCGGAGGAGCGTTCCAAGGGTGAAGTGGCGGTCCTGTTTCATCTCGGCATCGAGGTCGATGGTCGGCACGTCACGCAGAGGGCCGAGCTTCTCGACCCGGGCGAGCAGCTCGGGGGTGGCCGCGAACATTCCGGCCATGCCCTTGCCGCCGCAGCGGCCGCCACCTCCGCCGAGACCCATGCCGAGGCCGCCGCCGGGTCCCGCCGCAGCCCGGGGTCGTGACAGGGCGGCGGGATCGTTTCCCCAGGAGGCTGCGGTCGTCGGGCCGCCGGAAGCCAGACGGGAGAGGGCATCGATGTCGCCTGCGGCTGCGGCTGCGGCGGTGTCGTCCGTCTCGTCTTCGTCGAGCCCCGAGATCAGGGCGCGATAGATGGTGCTCGACTCCGTGAGCTCCTCGTGGGTGCCCTCGTCGACGACGCGGCCGTGCTCGAGGACCACGATGCGGTCGGCGAGGTGCAGCGTCGACTCGCGGTGGGCGATGAGCAGCACGGTGCGCCCCTCGAGTTCGTCGCGGAGGGCCTCGTGGATCGATTGTTCGGTGGACGCGTCGATGGCGCTGGTCGCATCGTCGAGGATCAGGATCCGAGGGTCGGACAGGATGGCGCGTGCCAGCGCGATCCGCTGCCGCTGTCCGCCCGAGAGGCTGAGGCCGCGCTCACCGACCACGGTGTCGTAGCCGCGGGGGAGTGCCTCGATGAAGCTGTCGGCGCGCGCGATCGCTGCCGCGTGCCGGATCTCCTCGTCGGTGGCGTCCGGGCGGCCGTAGGCGATGTTGGCTCCGACACTGTCGGAGAACAGGAAGCTGTCTTCGAAGACCATTCCGATGCCACTGCGAAGGGAATGGAGGGTGAGATCGCGGAGATCGTGGCCGTCCAGGCGAACCCGACCGGCCTCTGGGTCGTAGAACCGCGACACCAGCGCGGCCACGGTCGACTTGCCGCTGCCGCTCGGGCCCACCAGTGCGACCCGCTCACCCGCGCGGATGTGCAGATCGAACGAGTCGAGAGCGAGGTGCTCGCTGCCGTAGCCGAAGTCGACACCGTCGAAGTCGATGGCGCCCTCGACGTCGGCCAGGTCGAGCGCATCCGGCTTGTCGGCGATCGAGGGTTCTCGATCGATCAGCTGGAAGATCCGCTCGATGCCGACCTGGGCCTGCTGCCCGATCGTCAGGACGCCCGCGAGCTGACGTGCCGGAGCCATCAGTGCCGCGATGTACGAGGTGAACGCGAGGAACGTGCCGATCGTGAGGTCGCCATGGATGGCGAGGACACCACCCAGAGCCAGGATCGCCACCTGCCCGAGGGTGGGGATCGCCTCGAGCAGCGGCTGGAAGCGCGACTGGATACGAACCGACCGCATCTGCGACCCGTAGACGCCCGTGGCCACCCCGGCCATCTTCTCGAGCTCGCGGCGCTCGCGACCGAACGCCTTGACGACGCGCACCCCGTTGACGTCTTCGTCGACGATCTGGGCGACCTCGCCCTCGCGCTGCTGGGCGTCCCAGGTGGCGGGGAAGATCTTCGCGCGCATCCGGTAGGCGGTGAAGACGAGCACGGGGATCATCACGAGACTGACGAGGGCGAGGAGGGGAGACAGGACGAACATGACCACGAGCGACAGGATCATCAGCATGACGTTGCCGCTCATGATCGGCAGCATGTTGAGCAGGCCCTGAACCAGCGCTGAGTCGGAGTTGGCCCGCGAGACGAGTTGCCCTGTGGGCATCTTGTCGAGGCTGGTGAAATCCATCCGCTGCAGGTGGTCGTGCATGTCGTTGCGGAGGTCGTTCTGCACCTCGAGGGCGACCCGGCCGCCCCGGTAGCGGCGAAGGTAGGTGAACCCGAAGGTCGCTGCGGCCAACGCAATGAGGAGGATCAGCCAGGGCGCGAGAGGCGAGGTCTTGTCGATGATGACGCCGTCGACGATCTGCCGTGCGATCAGCGGGACGGCGACCTGGCAGAGGCTGCCGAGAAGTGCTGCCGCGAGTGAGATGATCACGCTGCGGCGGTGACGAAGCATGTAGCGCCAGAGGCGCCGGATCCAGCCCTCGGGGGTAGTTTCGGCCGTCATGCCGTCGCCTTCGGGGACTGCTCCTGCATGACCTGTTCGATGGCGTCGCCGAGACTCCCGAGCGCCGTGACGACTCCCTCGGGATCGTCGGTGCGTTCGGCCAGGAGCGCGAGCTTCTGGACCATCCGCTCTTCCATCGTGACCAGCAGTTCGTGACCCTCGCTGGTCAACGCGAGGGAGGTCGCCCGGGCATCTCCCTCGACCGAATTGCGCAGGATCAGTCCCCGCTTGTGCAGAGAGTCAACCGTCGCGCTGATGGTCGGCTTGCCCACGGCCAGGCGATGGGCAAGCCGCGAGGCGCGCTCCTCCCCGGCTTCGATCGCGGACATGACCCTGTAGTCGGCGAAGCTCACGCCCTCCGACGAGCGCTCGATGACCCGGGTCGCCCGTGCGAGGGCTCGAACGGCTGAAACGAGGGAAGTGTGATCGACCATGGCTCCACTCTACGCCGATGGTTCGGTTACTGAACCATTTCTTCGGGATCCGCGTCCCGACGCGTCAGGAGACGGGGGCGAAGACGATGCTGCCGTTGTGGCCGCCGAAGCCGAAGCTGTTCGACATCACGGGCCCGGGTTCCCAGGCGCGGGCCTCCTGCGGAACGTCGAGGTCGATCTCCTCGTCGAGATGCGTCAGGCCGGCGGTCGGCGGCACGGTCTTGTGGGCGATCGTGAGGGCCACGGCGACGGCCTCGATCGCGCCCGCCGAACCGAACGAGTGCCCGGTGACGCCCTTGATGCTCGTCACAACGGGCCGCGTGTTGGGGAAGACACGAGAGACCGCTTCGCCTTCGGCCTGGTCGTTGAGACCCGTCGAGGTGCCGTGCGCGTTGATGTGCGTGATTGCTTCGGGTTCGAGCCCCGCGTCGTCGAGGGCGAGTCGCATGGTGCGCTCGGCACCCGTGCCGTGGGGTGCCGGAGCCGTGACATGGTGGGCGTCG
>JAODMX010000004.1 GCA_025464735.1 Frondihabitans sp.
CCGAAGGTCGAGGTGGTACCGGCCCTGCTCGACCACGCGTTCGCCGTGGCGGGAGAAGAAGGCCTCGGTCGGCAGGCGGTCGGCGACGAGGCTTTTCACACCGACCACTTCTGGTTCGAGCCAGAGCCCGGGGATCATGCCGCGGTCTCGGATCCTGTTCGTTATCGCTCCGAGCCCGTCACGAAAGCGGGTGGTCGACGGCTCCCAGAGACCGACGCTGTCCCACCAGTCGCTCGTGTCGTCGTACCACCCGGCGTCGATGCAGAAGATGTCGGCCCCGATGTCGGCCGCGGCGTCGATGAGCGGCTCGAGCTTCTCGGTGGTGGGGTCGCCGTTCAGCGTGTTCATGTAGTCGTTGAAAACGATCGGCAGGTTGGTGTTGTCGGCGCTGGGGCGCCGAACGACGCGTCGGTACGTCGTCAGGGCGGCTACCGCGGTGGTCATGTCGGTTCCGAGCGCGATGGCCACGGGGACGCTTTCGAAGGTATCGCCCGGCGCGAGTGTGTGGGTCCACTGGTGGTCGATGTCGGTGGGGCCGCCCAGGGCGAAGTAGGCGTCGTCGATGTCGCGCCCGATCTCGAATCGCCAACCGCCGTTGTGCTCGATTTGCCAGGCCCAGGCGAAAGCGTCGACCTCGGAGGACAGCACGGCGACGGGGATGTGCTTGCCAGTGGACCAGGTGCCCTCGGAGGCGAACGCGCGGGCGCCGCGGGAGTTGTGTCCGGTCAGCCAGGATGCTTCGTCGGGCATCCGCAACGAGTCGAGGGGCTCGACCATCCAGCGTCCCTCGGCGAGCCAGTCGCTGTAGCCACGTGTCAGGGACCACTTTGCGGGGTCGGAGTCGGTGGTCGGGCTGTGGCCGGCGTACGACGACCAGCTGGTGACGGACTGAAGGATCACTGTCGTCGCGTTGCTGACATTCTCGATCTCGACGCGGCTGGTGAAGACCGGTACGCCCCACGGGCTGGACAGCTTCATCCGAAGGCGGAGGTCTCGCTCGATGTCGTCTGCGACGATCACGAGCTGGACGCCCGATTCATCTTCGGTTGCTTCGTGGCCGGCGAAGCGGAGGGATTCTCCGACCCGGGTATGCACGAGACGACCGCTGGCGAGGGCGTGGCCGGCTGAGACGAGGAGGACGTCCATCAGCGGCAGCCCGGTGGGGATGGAGATCGGCGAGGTCCCTCGCGCTGAGATTTCGCTGAGTCGCGGTGGCTGACCGGTCGTCAGGGAGAACGACAACTGGAGTGCGTCGTGACCCCACTGAAGGGTGTCGGACAGCACCAGGGTTTCTGACATGTTCTTCCTCGCTCGATCAGCGGGGAGAGCCACACCGCTGTGATACCGCTATCAAAGCACGACCTGCGAATTTTTGAAAGCGGTTTCTTGTGAAACTTTTTTCATGCGCGATCCTCTTGTTTCCGGCTCTGAAATCGGTATCGTGACTTCCGCGTCTCTATGACTTTCGACCAGATCACCGTCGTTCCATCAGAGAGCGCTTCGTCAATCCTCAAAGGAGTGGAACATGACCCTGTTTTCCCGTTCCCGCGGCCTCACGGCGTCGGCTGGAGTCGTGGGGGTGATCCTCGCCGCTGGTCTCAGCGTCGGGCTCGCCGCACCCGCGCACGCCACGACGGACACCGTCAACGTCGATTTCGGCACCTCCACCGGCGCCTATCACGGCGGTGCGGCCGGTGCCCTCTACGGCCTCAGCGACGACGGGGTCACCTCACCCGCCGTCACGGCCGGCGCGGATCCGGTGACTCTGACCCAGAAGGACCCGGGCGGCGCGCAGCACCCCAACGGGGATGCGCTGACCGTGTCGAACGAGTTCTTCTCGACCGGGGGAAAGTACATGTTCGTCTACATTCAGGACGCCTATCCCGACTTCCCCTACAACGGTGGCGTGCGACCGAGTCCCTTCTCGTCGTACCTGGCCGACGTCACCGCGGCCGTTCAGGCCGTGACAACCAGCGACCCGTCCCACTTCACCCAGTACGTCTTCGTTCCCTTCAACGAGCCGGAAGGGGAGTGGTACGGCAGCTACTCCGCGTCCAGTTCGCAGCAGCTGATCTCTGACTGGGCGAGTGCCTACTCCGCGATCAAAGCCGTCGACTCGCGCGCCCTCGTCGGCGGTCCGGCATTCGCCAGCTACGAGCATGGCTACGAAAGCGACCTTCTCGCCTACGGGAAGGCCAACAACGACCTGCCGAACTTCACGCTCTGGCATGAACTCGCACGCAGTTCCCTGGCCGACTATGCCGGCCACTACGCCGACTACCGTGCCCTCGAGACCTCGCTGGGCGTCAGCGCCATTCCCGTGAACATCAACGAGTGGGGCGACCGCAGCGACCTGTCGGTGCCGGGGCAGATGATCCAGTGGCTATCGATGTTCGAGAAGACCAAGGTCTACGGCGACACCGCCTACTGGACCTACGCCGGCAATCTCAACGACAACTCGGCCGGCACCAACGGTGCCAACGGCGGTTGGTGGCTGGAGAAGTGGTACGCCGACCTCACCGGCAACACGGTGGCCCTGACGCCACCGCAGCCGAACACGGCGCAGACCGTGCAGGGCATTGCGACCGTCGACAGCACCAAGAAGCAGGCCACCGTCCTTGTGGGCGGAAGCGGCAACAACATCAGCTTGAACCTGGCCAACCTGAGCCAAAGCACCTTCGGAACGAGCGTCGACGTGACCGTGTCGCAAGACAACTGGTCCGGGTACGAGGGAAGCGCGCTGCAACCGAAACCCTTCCAGACCCAGCGGGTGTCGCTGACGTCCGGAACCCCCTCGATCACGATTCCCAACTCGGATCCGATGAGCGCCTATCAGGTGATCATCACGCCGGCCGCGACGACGGCGCCTGCCGTCGACACCACCTGGTGGACCAGCATCCAAGCGGAGAACACCACGCTGACCGACGTCACCGCGTACGCACAGGACACGGATGCGAACCCGCAGCTCTATGCGACCAGCGGCAAGGAGGACGTCGGCAACCTGAGTCACGCCGACTCCGCGCTCACCTGGAACGTGACCGTGCCCACAACCGGGACCTATCGACTCAGCATCTACGACGGCGCCCAGGCCGCGCCGGGACAGCACGCGCTCTTCGTCGACAACACGTTCAACCAGATCGTCCAGTACACCGCCGACCTCAGCTACACGTACCGCAACCGAACGGACGTCCTGGTCAACCTCACCGCGGGAAGCCACGCCCTTTCGCTTCGGACAAGTCGCGACGGGACCACTCTTCTGCCGGGCAGCAACATCACGGTCGACAAATTCGATCTGACGCAGGTCACGGGAGCTGAATCCGCGAGCTATCCGGCGCGTTTCGGTCGCACGAGCGGGTCCACCCCCTTCGTGTTCGGCCAGGGGCGAAACGGAGCGCTCGTGACGGTGAGTGGGACCGCCAGCGATACCTTCTTCATCGCCGCCGCCGACAACGGGTACTACGACCTGTCCGTCGACTACAGAACGCCCAACGGTGCCGCCGCGCTCGCAGTCAGCCTCAACGGCCGACCGATCACCGGCCTCGGCTCGACCGCCGCGGGCGGGTGGACGTCCACCGCCCGTGTCCACCTCGCCGCGGGTATCTCCGAGGTCCAGATCTCGTCCACCGGAACTGCGCAGCTCGACACGCTTCGCACTGTCCGGGCAACAGCCGGAGACAGCGCGACGACCACGATCGAAGCGGAGAACGCCGCACTCGCTGGTACCGCGCAGGTGACGACCCTCGCGGCCGGCACGAACGCGTCGGGCGGCAAAGACGTCACGGACGTCGGAAACGGATCCGGCAACACCGTGACGATCGCACGGCCGAGCGGCGACGGCGCTGGGCTCTACGACCTTGGGGTGCACTACGCCAATGCCGAGGAAAACACCGCCAACCACTACAACACGGACGTGATCAGCAGAACGATGACCGTCGCAGAAACGGGCGGGAGTAGCACCACCGGAGTTTTCCGGAACAACTACAGCTACTCCAGCTTCTGGTGGAAAACGGTCCCACTGAGCTTGACCACCACAAGCGGGTCGCTCATGCTGGGCAACTCGAGCGCCTACGCGCCCGACCTTGACCAGTTCACCCTGTCGCCTCTGCAGTTGTCGTCGTCGACCGTGGCCTACACCGGGTAGAAGGGCGCGGGAGGACGTTATGCGCCGGAGGCTTGTATCGAGCCTCCGGCGCATTGTCTGTCATCCGTGAATCAGCCGCCAGACCCGGTCGCGCGACATCGGCAGCTCCATCGGACGATGCCCAATGGCATCCCGAATCGCATTCGCGAGAGCCGGAGCGACCGGGTTGTAGGGAGCCTCGCTCATCGACTTGGCGCCGAACGGCCCGAGATCGTCCAGGGTGTCGGCGAAGAGCACCTCGGTTTCGGGAACGTCGGCCATGCTCGGAATGTGGTAGTTCCTGAAGACGGATGTGGTGACCGCGCCCGTCTCGTCCAGGAGGATCTCCTCGTAGAGCGAGGTGCCGAGAGCCTGCGCGACTCCGCCCTCGATCTGTCCCCGCAGTTGCTCCGGATTGAGAACGAATCCGGCGTCGACGGCCTGGACGGATTTCAGGATCCGGACCTCACCGGTCTGCTCGTTGACCGCGACCCGGAAGCCCTGCACGTTGAAGGCGAGGGAGCGCTTCGATCCGTCCTGGGAGTCACTGGCCGAGAGGCTTCCGCCGGCGAGAGCCAGGATGTCGTCGAAGGAGATCCTGTCGCCGTGAGGCGTTCGGAGCCCTGAGTCGTCCACGATCCATTCGTCGGGTGGCCGAGGGACGGCGCGCGAAGCGATGACTCGCAGCTCACGGTGGAGTGAGGTGGCTGCCGTGTGAACGGCTCTCCCGGCGACGACTGTTCCGGCCGATCCGAATGCGCCCGTGTCGTAGGTCGTGGCATCCGTGTCGGAGGTCACGAGCGTGATGCGCGACTGGGGAACGTCCATGATGCTGGCCACGATCTGCGTGTGAACCGTTGTCGTGCCATTGCCGAACTCGGCGGTGCCCGCGTTGATGCGGAATCGACCGCCCTCGAGCAAGTGCACAGAGGCGGTGGCGTAGTGGCCGCGGGGCGGCATCGTCGCGATCATCGCGAGAGACGTTCCCACTCCGGTGCGCCACTGTGAGCCCTCGGGGACGGGCTCGCCAGAACCGTTCGACAGCGCAGTGCGCGCGAGGTCGATGCACTCCGGCAGGCCATAGCTGCCGATCTTCAGATCATCGCCTTCGACGTGCGTCACGATGAGCGGGTCGTCCGGCGTCACGGCATTTCGCAGACGGAAGTCCAACGGATCCATGTCGACTTTCCGGGCGAGTTCGTCCAGGGCGGACTCGATTCCGAACAGGATTTGGCCGAGCCCGTATCCCCGGAACGCCCCGGAGGGGACGTTGTTCGTGTAGACGCACTGGGCCTCGATGCGCTTGTTCGGGATGTTGTACGCGCTCACCGTTTCGCTGCACCCGTGGTACAGAACCCCCGGGCCATGGTTTCCGTAGGCGCCGGTATCAGACAGCACGTTGAGGGAGAGACCGGTGAGTGTGCCGTCGGCCTTGGCACCCACCGTGACCTCGACCCGCATTGGATGCCGAACGGTGCTGGCCGTGAACTCGTCGGATCGCGTGAATTCGTATTGGACCGGCCGGCCGGTGGCGAGGACGGCCAACGCCACGAGATCCTCCGTCAGAATCTCTTGCTTGCCGCCGAATCCGCCTCCGACGCGGGCCGTGAAGACCCGGAGCCGATCGGGTTCGATCTCGAACACGCGGGCGAGTTCGTCTCTGACCAGGAACGGCACCTGCGAACTGGTGCGGATCGTGAGTCGGCCGTCGTCCTCGATCCATCCGATACTGGCGTGGGTCTCGATTTGGGCATGGGTCACCCGCTGGGTGGACCAGACCCCTGTCACGATGGCATCCGCTTCGGCGAGACCGGCATCCGCGTCGCCGTATTCGCCGTGAATCTCGGCCACGACGTTCGCCTCCGGATGGGCGATCCGGCTCGTCGCGGCGTCTTTCTCGCCGTGCAGCAGGGGTGCACCGGGCAGGCGCGCGGCCCGGGGGTCGAAAACGGCGGGGAGGATGTCGTAGTCGACCTCGATGAGGTCGACCGCTGCTTCAGCG
>JAODMX010000047.1 GCA_025464735.1 Frondihabitans sp.
CATGGTCGCCGACGTCGAGGAAACCGAGTACTTCGTCGCTCTCGCCCGCGAGCTCGGCATCCGCACCGCCGGCGTGATGGCGGAGATTCCGTCGCTCGCCCTCATGGCCGAGCAGGTGCTCGCCGCCTGCGACTTCGTGAGCATCGGCACCAACGACCTCACGCAGTACACGATGGCCGCCGACCGCATGCTCGGTACGGTCGCTTCTTATCAGGATCCGTGGCACCCTGCGGTCCTCCGCCTCGTCGCCCAGCTCGGCGGTGCGGGTGCGGCGGTCTCGAAGGGGGTCGGCATCTGCGGTGAGGCGGCATCCGATCCGCTGCTCGCCGTCGTCCTCGTCGGGCTCGGTGCGACCACCCTCTCGATGACGCCGGCGGCGCTGGCCGACGTTCGAGCCGAACTGTCCCTCCACACGCTCGAGGAGGCCAAGTCGATGGCTGCTGCAGCTCTCGCGGCCCCCTCCGCCGCGGCCGCTCGCGAGGCGGTCGCCTTGGTCACGCACTCCCACTGACCACGCACTCGAACCGACATGCACTCGAACTGACACACCCCCTCCCCACCACTGATTTTCCGAAGAGAAAGATTCCACAATGACAACGACGTCTCCAGACGCTCCGGCCAAAGACCGCGCCGGCGGCCGCGTCCGGGTCCAAAAATTCGGCGCATTCCTCGCAGGCATGGTCATGCCCAACATTGCGATCTTCATCGCGTGGGGCCTGATCACGGCGTTTTTCATCCCGACGGGTTGGACTCCCATCGCGATATTGGGTGGTAACGCGTCTGGCAGCATTACGGGCGTAGTCGGACCGATCCTGACCTACCTGATTCCGCTCGCCATCGCCATACAGGGTGGCCGAATGGTCTATGACATCCGCGGCGCGGTCGTCGGCTCGGTGTTCACGATGGGCGTTATCCTCGGCTCCGACTCGACGATGATTCTCGGCGCGATGATCTGCGGACCTCTCGGCGCCTACCTGGTGAAATGGATGGACCGGATCTGGGACGGCAAGATCAAGCCGGGCTTCGAGATGCTGGTGAACAACTACTCAGCGGGTCTCCTGGGCTTCGGGCTGTTCATGGTCGGCTTCTTCTGGCTCTCAAAGCTGTTCAGCCTGATCGTCACGGGCCTCGGCAACGCGGTCAATGCCCTGGTGCAGGCCCACCTGCTGCCCCTCGCAAGCCTCTTTATTGAGCCGGCAAAGATCTTCTTCCTCAACAACGCGATCAACCATGGCGTCCTCGACCAGTTGGGTGCACAGCAGGTCAAGGAGTCGGGCAAGTCCATCCTGTTCTTGCTCGAAGCGAACCCTGGCCCGGGTCTCGGTATCCTCCTTGCCTTCACTTTCTTCGGTGTCGGCGTCGCTCGTTCGACCGCTCCTGGCGCGATCATCATCCAGTTCTTTGGTGGCATTCACGAGATCTACTTCCCCTTCGTGCTACAGAAGCCGATCCTCTTCATCGCAGTTATTCTTGGTGGCGCCACGGGTGTCGCCACCAACGTGGCGTTCAACTCCGGCCTCACAGGTCCGGCCTCGCCCGGTTCGATCATCGCGGTCCTGATCAATACGTCGAAGGACAGCTACGTCGGTGTCGTGCTATCTGTGGTCCTCTCGGCCGCGGTATCAGGCGTCGTCGCGTCGTTCTTCCTCATCTCGACTCGAAAGCGTGACCTTGCGAACGCGGAGACGGCTGGTGACATGAGCGCGGCCCTCGCGAAGATGCAAGCGACTAAGGGTCGTGACGCGAACTCGGCCACCGTCGGTGTCTTCGGCAGCAAGCCTCCGGCCAGCGAGGAGGAGGCGGAGTCGACGTTCGGCGGAGTCGGGAGCTCCCCGGCCCCAAGCGGGACAACGACGGCAACGCGAGTGGAGAACATCGTCTTCGCGTGCGACGCCGGCATGGGTTCGAGTGCGATGGGCGCGAGCGTCCTGCGGAACAAGATCAAGAAGGCCGGAATCGAGGGGGTTACGGTGGTCAACAAGGCCATTGCAAACCTCTCAGGAGACGAAGACCTGATCATCACGCAGCAGCAGCTCACCGACCGGGCGAAGACCATGAATCCGGGTGCGCAACACGTGTCCGTGGACAACTTCATGAACGCTCCGCAGTACGACCAGGTCGTCGAGCAGCTCGCCAACCAGAAGTAACGACAGAAAGTAGCATTCAGGCCATGACCACTTCCGTCCTCCAGAAGAGCCAGATCCGAGCCGAAGGCACCGCCACCACCAAGTCGGAGGCGATGCAGGAGGCTGCTGACATCCTCGTGGAGGCGGGAGCGGTCACCGCCGACTACCTGCCCGCGATGATCGAGCGCGAGAAGAGCGTCTCGACCTATATGGGTAACTACCTGGCGATCCCGCACGGCACGAACGAGTCGAAGGATTCGATCCTCGCCTCGGCGCTCTCGTTCGTGCGCTACTCCACGCCGATCGACTGGGACGGCAACCCTGTCCACTTCGTCGTCGGAATCGCGGGCATCGAGAACCAGCACCTCGAAATCCTCTCGAAGATCGCCATCGTCTTCTCCGACGACGACCAGGTGCAGGCGCTCCGCGACGCCGCCGGTGTCGACGAGATCTTCGCGCAGCTCGAAGAGGTCAACGAGTGACGACGGCGGTTCATTTTGGGGCTGGCAACATCGGTCGCGGATTCGTGGGTCTCCTGCTCCATGAGGCCGGGTACGAGGTTGTATTCGCCGATGTCAACGCCGAGCTGATCGACGAGCTCGCCGCAGCAGAGTCCTACACCGTGCACGAGGTGGGCGCGGGAGCGCTCGACCACGAGGTCACCCGGTTCCGAGCGCTGAACAGTGCGGCGGACGAGGCCGGCGTCGTCGCGGAGGTCGCGGCAGCCGACATCGTGACCTGCGCGGTCGGGCCGAACGTCTTGCGGTTCATCGCTCCGGTCATCGCAGCCGGTCTTACAGCGCGCGACCCTGAGTCGGCACCGGTGGCCATCCTGGCGTGCGAGAACGCGATCAACGCAACGGACCGCCTCGAGGAGTTCATCGTGGCGGCGCTCCCCGGCGGAGCCTCGGATCCGGCGCTCGCCAAAGCGATCTTCGCCAACACCGCGGTCGACCGCATCGTGCCGGCGCAGGCGCCCGGCCAGGGCCTCGACGTGACGGTGGAGACCTACTTCGAGTGGGCCATCGACCGCACACCCTTCGGCGGCGGTGAGCCGAGCATTCCCGGGGTGCACTGGGTCGACGGGCTCGAGGCCTCGATCGAGCGCAAGCTCTTCACGGTGAACACTGGTCACGCGACCACGGCCTATCACGGCTTCGTCGCGGGGGCCGACAAGATCTCCGACGCCATCGCCCTTCCCGAAGTACGACAGGCCGTCGAGGCCGTGCTGGCCGAGACGAGCGCCCTGCTCATCGCCAAACACGAACTCAACGCCAAGGATCACGCGGCGTACGTCGCGGCGATCATCCTGCGGTTCGAGAACCCTCACCTCCCCGATACCGTGGCCCGGGTCGGTCGTCAGCCGCTTCGGAAGCTGTCGCGCGACGAACGGTTCGTTTCGCCAGCGGCGGCGATCGCCGAGTCGGGTGGCGCGCCTGCGGCCCTCCTCGACGCGATGGGTGCCGCTCTTCGCTTCGACGTGCCCGACGATGAGCAGAGTGTGGAGTTGCAGGAGCTCCTCGCCGACGAGGCCTACGACGACATCGCCCTGGCGAGTCGCATCACGGGACTGGACCCATCGCATCCGCTGGTTGCGCCCTTCGCCGAGCGTGTGGCCGCGGCTCGCCGCGCCGCTGTGGACACGCGCACAGCGCCGTGACCAGGCCGCCGCGTCAGGCGCGCGCGGCCAGGGTCGCGCGCACCACGTCGCCCACGATGCCGTAGACGCCGGCCTCCACGGCGAGAAGCGCGGGAGAGGAGGCCCGGCGTGCCTCGAGAAGTGGGACGTCGGGGGCGAGGCCCTCCTCGCCGGGGACATCGGGCAGGAGTCGCTGCGTGACCGCCTCCCGGTGGAGCGTGAGCAGAGTTGCCACGGTCCGCGGCTCGAGCACGTCGGCGACAACGGCGCTGAGCACGAGCCGTCCGAGCGACTCGGTCTCAGCGCGAGACGGGGCGGAGCGTGTTTCCTGGTCGGCTAAGGCGGCCCGGGTGTGACGACCGATGCTGGCAAAGACCTCCGGCCACGCCGAACCCTCCTCGAGCGCGTCGTACGGCGGTGCGACGCCAATGCTGGCCGCATCTAGTCGAGGATCATCGCTCGCGGCGGGACGATCGGTCGTCTCGGCGTCCATCTCGTGGCCTCTCGGTCGCGGAGCAGGGTCACGGCCGCAGCTCTGGCACGACCTGCCTTGACATTAGCGACGTCCGCGGCGCGAGCGTGGAACATACTCGGCTCAAGGTGGGAACGAGCCGGAAGTCCTTGGGGGTGCAGGAGTTCAATTGGCGGCGTGGGCACTCCGATACGCCATCCCCTGGTCGATGAGATCACGGCGCGTGTTGTCCGGATCGAGAGCCGGGCGCGCGTCGTCCGGTTGAGCGCGCCCCTGGCCGACCTCCTGGAAAAGCCCGTGCTCGCCGGTCGAGTCGTCGTGCTGGTCACGCCCGAAACCTCCCGCCTCACGATCGGACTCCGCTCGGCCCTCATGGCGGTCGGGGGCATGTGGTTGGTGACCACCGGATCCGGGTTCCGAGATGGCATCACAGGCATCGATCATCGTTCGCTGGATGAGGCGGCGGCGGCTCCGAGCCCGTCGGAAGACGACGACGCACCCGCGATGCCCGTCGAGTCGACGGCGACCGCTGCCGCCGATGTTGCCGCCCAGGTGAGTGTCGACGTCACCGTGCTCCACACCCCCGACGCGGACGCGGCGGCGGCCGGAGTTCTCGGCGGTGCCCTCGAAGCCCTCTGCGACGCGATCGGCGGCTACCGACCCCGGGCCTGGGGCAGGAGCGAACCGCTCGAGATGACCTGGGACAGATGGGTAATGACGGAGGACGCTCGACACCGGGCTCCGCACCCCACCCGGATCATCGTCGAGGGTGAGAATTTCTCGGCAGCGATCACCGCCCGAATGACCGGTCGAGGCTTCGAAGAGACCATCGCGCTCACCGCAGACATCCCCGGCGGCCCGGCCGGGCTCGACTCGGTGATCGGGCGGCTGGAGACGGCCCTCGGGCAGCTGACTCGGACGTCCCTGCCGACGTTCGCGCTGGTGCTGGCGCGTGAAGGGGAGCCCGATCGCTGCTTCCGTCCTGTCACCTACCCGCCGCCCAACCCGCTCGTCCTCCTGATCGGAGCACCGTCGGTGCGACGACTCGAACTCGACGAGGCGATCTTCGCCGGTGAACAGGACGTCGTGGTCGTCGGTGCCCCGGCACGGCCCGCCTACCTGCTGCCGCTATGGAACTCCCAGCGCTCCGGCTGGAAAGAACTCAACGACGCGCTTGACTCGGTCGGTTCCGAAAGGATCAAGACCCTCGTCGAGCCGCCACTGCTCCA
>JAODMX010000076.1 GCA_025464735.1 Frondihabitans sp.
GCATCCGGCCTTCGTGGCGACGCCGACCAGCGCCGCCGAGGTGAGCGCCATCATCGTCCAGGCAGCGAGCCTCGGGCTGAGGGTTGTGCCGCAGGCCACGGGCCACGGCGCCGGAGGAAGCATCGGCGGCGACACCATCATCATCGACACGCGAGGCCTCGACACTCTCACCATCGATCCGGAGGCACGGGTCGCCACGGCCGGCACCGGTCTCACCTGGGGCGTCATCAACACCGAGGCCGAAAAACACGGCCTCCTGGGGCTCGCAGGATCCGCGGCCACGGTCGCGATCGCCGGCTTCACGTTCGGAGGTGGGCTCGGCTGGCTCACTCGGCCGCACGGGATGGCCAGCGCAGCGCTCCGCACCGTGGAGTACGTCGACGGGTGGGGAGCGATTCGTGTGGCTAGCGACGACGCGGCCGACGCCCTCGACCGGGAGGCCCTCTGGGCATTCCGTGGTGGCGGAGGCGTCGGGATCGCCACTCGACTCACCTTCGATCTCTACCCGGTCGGCTCCCTCTACGCCGGTTATCTGCTCTGGCCGATCGAGGCCCTCGACGCCGTGGTGGGTGCGTGGGCCAACGCCATCGGCACTGTCGGGCCGGCGGTTGCGACGAGCATCTCGGTGCTTCACGCCCCGCCCGCGCCGCCATTCCCGCCCGAGCGGCAGGGGCAACCCCTGGTGCATCTCGCGGTGGCCTCCACCGAGGGCGAGGACGGCGCTCTGCCGCTGCTCGAGGCGGTCCGCGGGGCAAGTGCTGCACAGGTTGACACCTGGGCCCCGGCGACCGCGAACGAGCTCGGCGGGATCCATCTCGATCCGCCGAGCGCCGTCCCCGCGATCGGGTTCGCCCGCTGGCTCAGCGCTGAGACCCCCACCTCCGCCTCGGCAATTCTGTCGGTCGCCGCCTCGGCCGATTCACCCCTCGCCCTCATCGAGATCCGGAGCCTCGGCAACGACGCCGAGGCCCGCGACGGCGCCGAGACAACTGTTCCCGGGCCTTTCGCCCTGCATGCGGTCGGCGCGCTGCTCGACCCGTCGGGTCGACCGGCGATCGATCAGGCGTTCGGGGCCGTGGGCGAGGCCTCGGCGGGCGTGGACGTCGGCCGCAGCATCGGATCCTGGGTCGAGGGCGGCGCCTCCGTCCCCGACGCCCTGCCGGCGGACGTCCGAGACCGCGTCGCCCGGGTCTTCGACGCGATCGACCCGCTTCAGGTCATCGCGCGGACGCGCTACCTGGTCTGACCGGGACGCCGTGCGCGCCGTGCGCGCCCCGCTTGTGGTGCGAGCACGACGCCCCGGGGTGCGAGCGCGGCGCCCGGGGCCTAGCGGCGGGTCAGCGCGCGCGAACGCCCGCGTCGAGGAGGTCGAGCATTCGGCGCACTTGCTCGCCGTCGCCCAGCTCAGGGCTGGCAAGGAAGATGCCGACCATGCTGACAACGACGTCGCCTGGCTGCACGTCGGGCCGGAAGTCGCCTGTCGCGACTCCGGCCGCGAGAAGCATCGCCACCGTCTCGGTGACACGTTGCCGGGTCTCACCGGCGGGGATAGTGCCCGACTGAAGGACGCTCCGCAGCGTCTCGGCCATGCCACGCTTGGTGACGACGAAGGCGGCGTAGTTATCCATCCACCGGCGCAGGGCGTCGGCCGGCCCATGCTCGGCAAGAAGCCCATCAGCCGTGCCACACACCTCGGCGAGCTCGGAGCGGTAGACAGCCTCGACCAGGGCCTCACGCGTCGGAAAGTGCCGGTAGAGCGTTCCGACGCCGACACCCGCGTCGCGAGCGATCCCCTCGAGGGAAACTCGGTCTGCCCCGGCCAGGAACGCCGCGCGGGCAACCTCGATGAGGCGGTCCCGGTTGCGCGCAGCATCTGCACGAACCCGGGGCGGCACTCCCGCACCGCGAGCAGGCTCAGAAGATGACTTCACAGAGCGGAGGCACCTCCGTTTCTGTTATCGTCGCCGTAGCGGAGGAACCTCCGCTTACACGAGTATGCCAGACGAGAGGAATCACGATGACCGTCTCTTCCCAGACAACCAAGCGTCCCGGAGGCGAGTTCCTCCTGGGCGGTCGACCCGTCGCGCGCGTCGGCTTCGGCGTGATGCAGCTGGCCGAGCGCCACGGTCGCCCGCCGATCGCGCCCGACGAGGCGATCAGGATCCTGCGCCATGCCGTCGAACTCGGCATCAACCACTTCGACACCGCCGAGTTCTACGGCGCCGGAGAGGCGAACCAACTGATCCGCCGCGCCCTGGCCCCCTCCACCGACGACATCGTCCTGGTCAGCAAGGTGGGTGCCGCCCACGCGCCCGGTGCCGAATTCCCGCTCGTTCCTGCGCAGAAGCCTGCCGAGCTCCGACGCGACGTCGAAGCCAATCTGGCGAGCCTCGGCGTCGAGCAGCTGGCAGTCGTCAACATCCGCCGTGCCGATCAGCGCCCCGGCATTCTCGCCACGGGTGACCAGGTCGTCGATCTCGACGACCAGATCGCCGAGATGGTGGCGCTCCGCGACGAGGGCAAGATCGGCGCCTTCGGGCTGAGCACCGTCAGCCTCGAGCAGCTCGAGCAGGCGCTGCCCGCCGGAGTGGCCTGCGTCCAGAACGCCTACAACCTCCTGGAGCGATCGGACGAGCCGCTGCTCGAGGTGTGCCGCCGCGCAGAGATCGCCTGGGCGCCCTATTTTCCGCTGGGCTCGGCCTTCCCCGGCTTCCCGAAGGTGACCGACGACCCCACGGTCGTCGACATCGCGACGCGCCTGGGCGTGACGCCGTCACAGGTTGGTCTCGCCTGGATCCTGCAGCACAGCCCGAACTCGCTTCTGATCGCCGGAACGAGCAGCCTCGACCACCTGGCCGAAAATACAGCAGCGGGCGACATCCTGCTCGACGCCGAGGCGATGAGGGCTCTGGACGCGGTTGCCTAGCTCTCAGCGAGGAGTCGCGGGCAGCTGATGCAGGGCTTCGGCGGCGAGCTCCGCGGCGATGCCGTCGCCCGCGAGCGTGGCGGCCTTGAGCTCCAGGTAGTTCTCACGCATCGTCGCCCACGGAAGGAGATCGACGATGTTGGGCAGCCGAAGGCGGTAGGCAAGGCCGTCCTCGATGTCGCGCGTCGCCTTGATCAGTGGTTCATTGCCGCAAAGGCCCACATAACGGTCGAAGAGAGCGACCGTGTGGGTGTTCAGAAGCGGGAAGTCCTGGTTGTCGAGATCGCGCACACAGGTGTCGATCGATGCCGCGAGCTCTTTCTGTTCTTTGCCCGTGAGGCTCGGCACGGCCAGGCGCACCGCACCGCCGTAGAGGACGCCCAGCGTCTGCACGATCGGGACGACCATCTCGGGATCCGGTTCGGCGACCTTGGTGAACCGGTTCGGTTCGATCACCACCAGACCCATGTGTTCGAGATCGCCGAGTGCCTCACGGACCGGTGTTCGTGAGACGCCCAGCCACGTCACGAGCTCGTCGTCGTTGAGTCGCTCGCCCGCCAGAAGGGTTCCGTCGAGGATCGCCGCCTGAATCTGTTCACGAACCTTGTCGCGGAGGAGCTGACGCGAACGCTTGGCATCGGTGGTCACGGGAACTGGCATGTCGACTGACTCGCTTCCTTAGCAGAGGTATCACATGATCATACTTCGCATGTCAGTTTCCACACCACGCCGATTCGGCACGCCGAGGATCCGGCTTCGATCTCAGCGACGACGCAGTTCCGTCGAGGCGAAGCCGTCGACGAGGACCGACTTTCCGGCGCGCTGACGCTCGAGGAAGAGGACGACCGAGGCAGCGATGACGCGCCGGGCCTCACCGGTGAGAACGTGGTGGTCGCCGTTTGGAACCAGGCGAAGCGACCCGAAGGGCAACTGCGAGGCCCATGACACCGCGTCGGACACCTCGGTCACGTCGTCGGCGTCACCGTGAAAGACGAGCGCGGGGACTCCGATGTCGTGGGCGTCGGGCAGCCGGATCCCTACGGGCAAGCGCGCATCGCGGGGCAGCAATCCGGTCGAGGTCTCTTCAAACCCGGCGAAGTCGGCGACGGTGACTGTCGAGGGCCGTGACGTCGGCGTGACCAGGTTTCCGATCACGACAGCGGAGATCGTGACCTCGGAGTCGGCGACCAGACCGGCCACAAGGACGGCTCCGAGATCGGAGCCCAGAAGAACCAGCGGTTCCGACGAGCCCGCCGCCTCGAGAGCGAGACGAACGCCGAGTCGGCCCGCCTCGACGTCGACCGAGACGTCGTCGAAGATCGTCACCCGGAATCCGACCAGCAGAAGCTGGGCGGTGAGCAGTTCGAAGTCCTGCGCCGATTCATGAAGGCCGCCGAGGATCACGACGTTGCCTCGAACTGAGCAATCGGGCTCCCGAACGCTGCTGGGGTACGCAACTGCACCGTAGCCGCTCATTCGCTCATCCACCCATCGCCCTGCTGCTGTCCCTCGCCGATCCCTACCCGGGTTTCCATCGTCGACCCGTCTGCCGCGGGAGTGCGAAGTGTGACGTTTCGAGTCGGATCATGACGGCGGCCGCAACGGAGCCGTCACACTGACTAGCAAGCGTGGAGTCGTCAGTACTGTTCGACGGGATATCGAGACGATCGGCTCTGCGTCTGGACTTGCGAAAGGACCCCCTCCCATGACTGGATTCGACACCGACCAGGTGCACGCCGGGGCCGCCCCCGAATCGGCCCACGGCGCCCGGATCACTCCGATCTATCTCAGCGCAGGATTCGTCTTCGACGATTTCGATCAGGCCGAGGCACGGTTCGCCGGAACCGAAGCCGGGTACGTCTATTCGCGCAACAACAATCCGTCCCACGTGGCGGTCGAAGCACGGATCGCTGCACTCGAGGGCGGATCGGGCGCGATCTTCGTTGCCAGCGGTCAGGCCGCCATCACGGTCGGCCTGCTCGGCGTGCTCAAGGCGGGCGATCATTTCCTCTCGGCACCGAGCATCTACGAAGGAACCCGGTCGCTCTTCCGCGACAACTTCGCGCGCTTCGGAATCGAGGTCGAGTTCATCGAGAACCCTCTCGACCTCGACGACTGGAAGCGCCGGATCCGGCCCACGACGCGCCTGCTCTACGCCGAGTCGATCCCCAACCCGAAGAACGACTTGTTCGACATCGAGGCCGTCGCGACGCTGGCGCACGAGCACGGCCTCCCGTTCGCGATCGACAACACGCTGGCCACGCCCTACCTGCTCAAGCCGATCGACTTCGGGGCCGACATCGTTCTGCACTCGGCCAGCAAACTCCTGACCGGGCACGGCGCCAGCCTCGGCGGGGTCGTCGTCGACGCGGGGCGGTTCGACTGGGCGGCGCGACCGGATCTCTTCCCGCACTTGAGCGACTCGGTGGACGGCCACGGCGGACCCTCCTACACGGACAAGTTCGGGCGCGACGCCTACCTCGCCTTCACGCGAAGCGTCATGACCTCGCGGCTGGGGCCCGCTCCGTCGCCGTTCCACGCCTTCCTGCTCCAGCAGGGCCTCGAAACGCTGTCCCTTCGACTGCAGAAGCACACGGCCAATGCCCTCGCTCTCGCGACCTGGCTCGAGGCGCGACCGGAGGTGCAGAGCGTCGACTACGCGGGGCTCGCGTCGAGCCCGTTCCACGACCTCGGCGAGAAGTATCTGCCGCGAGGGGCCGGCAGCATCTTCGCCTTCACCGTCCACGGGGGTCGCGAGGCGGCGCGGCGCGTGATCGACTCGGTCGACCTCTTCTCGCGAATGACCCACATCGGCGACGTGCGCTCGCTCATCATCCACCCGGCGTCGACCACTCATCACCACCTGACGCAGGACGAGCGCGACCGCGGCGGGATCGACGAGGGTCTGATCAGACTCTCGGTCGGAATCGAGGACGTCGACGATCTGACGGCCGATCTGGCACAGGCATTCGACGCCCTCAAGGCGCGACCCGAGTCAGTTCAGGGAAGCGTCGACTCCGTTGACGAGAAGGTCGCCCACCTGTCGTAACCGGAAAACGCGCGGGTTGTGCGAGCTGATCGTCCGCGCGTTCCGCCAGTGCCGGTCGAGGGCGATCGTCCCGCTCGTCCCGGACGCACCCAGAGCGTCGAAGACGAGCGTGCCGGCGTCGAGCACTCCCTGCGTGATGACGGCCTGCGCCTGAACGACCGCCAGCCAGGAGTCCCGTCTGTCCGTCTCGGATCCGGACTCGACGAAGCGGTCGACAAGAGCGACGCTCGCCGCGAAGGCACTCTCGACCGAGAAGGCCAGAGTGGACAGGCGGCCAACGACCTCGAGGATCTGGGGATCGTCGGTGGGCGACTCGGTCGTGCCGTTGCCGTGCGACCTGCGTCGGGCCTTCAGCGCAGCAACGCCGTCACGGACGATGGCTCTGCCGATCCCGACGAGAAGCGAGTGGAGCACGCTCTGGTAGTACTGAGACTGGTAGGAATACCTGCTCGCGTACGGGATCGCATCCTCGGGCTCGACATGGGCATCGCGGTAGGTCACGCTTCCGCTCCCGGTGAGCTTCTGCCCGAAGCCATCCCAGTCGTCGCCGACCGTCACCCCTTCCTGATCGGCTGGCACCAGGGCGACGATCTTCGCCCCGTGAGGATCGGCCGCCAGGACCGTGAACCAGTCCGCGTAGACGCTTCCGGTCGAGTAGTACTTGGCACCGTTGACCTTCCAGCCGGTGGTTGTCGGTTCGATCGTCGTCTCGACTTTCGCCTGGGTGAACGGGCCGCTCTCGCTCCAGCCGCCGCCGACGATCTCGCCCCGACCGAGCCGCTCCAGCCAGACGCCCGAGCGCTCCTCGTCAAGGGCATGGAGGCGGTCTTCGACGAACGAGTAGTGATTCCGCCAGATGTGCGCGAGGTTCGGATCGACCTCGGCCAACTCGACGAGCAGGAAGAGGAGATCGGACAGGCGCGCGCCGAAACCCCCGAGAGCCACCGGGGTCCGGATCCGGGCGAATCCGGCATCGGCGAGCCACCCCAGCTGCTCGCGGGCCAGCCGCCCCGCCTGCTCACGCTCGAGGGAGTCGACTGCGATCCTCGCGAAAACGGGTCGGAAGATCGCCGCCAGCGCGTCGTAGCGCTCATCGCCGATGGGCATCCTCACCCCGGTCATCGCCAGCGTCCCGCTCAGGAGTGGCTGTGCTCCGAGGCACCGCCCAGCTTGAACGCGAGACGGCCGTGCGCGTAGCCGCCTCCGGCGCGGATGGCAGTGGCCACCCAGGCCGCCTCGGCAAGCTCGGCCTCGGAGGCGCCGGCCTTCACGGCATTCTGGCTGTGGGCGTCGATGCAGTAGACGCACTGCGTCGTGATCCCCACGGCGAGCGCAATCAGCTCCCGGTACTTGAGCGGGATCTCACGACCCTCCTCCTGGAAAACGGCTGCGTCGAAGGCCGCGAACTTCTCGAGGATGTCCGGCGTCTCCTTCTTGTAGACGCGGGTGTAGGTCTTGTCTGCCTGGCGGTCGAAGTAGTCACTCATGCTTCGATCGTTCCACTGCGCAAGTCTGGGTGAAAGTCGGCCGTCACATGCCGACTCACGAACTCTCCGGATCCGGAACAGGGGTCGTCCGCAAGCGGACGGCGGCGACCGCAGCCGCGAGAATGATCGCCGCGGCGACGACGAAGCTCGTCTGCAGCCCGGCGACGAAGTGCGCTCGGTCGGCGATAAGCGCACCGAAGACGGCGATGGCCACGGCACCACCGACCTGACGGAACGTGTTGAAGACCGCACTGGCGGTCCCGGCCCGATGTGACGGAACGCTCGCAAGCACGACCGAGGTCACCGGCGGCATTGCGACGGATCCTCCTGCTCCGGTGAAAATCGCTCCGATGATCACGAGGAGCGGATTCCCGAGCGGCGCGGTGACGATCTGCGAGATCAACCCGACGACCATGGCCAACAGGCCGAAGACGACGGGAACGCGCGGCCCGAATCGGTTGGCAAGCGTTCCACTGATGACGTTGCCGACGACGCTGAAGGCGGCGGACGGAAGAAAGATGAGCCCGGCGACGAACGGCGAGAGACCGAGATCTTGCTGAAGGAAGAGGCTCAGCACGAACACGGTGCCGAAGTTGCCGACCATGAACGCGAAGCCGACTCCAAGCGAGATCCTCATTCCGCTCGAGCGGAACAGGTCGAGCGGCATCATCGGGTGACGTCCGCGCGCCTGGCGGAGGAGGAACAGCACGAGGCTGACACCTGCGACTACGAACGCTGTGATGACGACAGGCGAAGTGAAGCCGATCGAACCGCCCTCGATGAGGCCGAACACCAATCCGACCAGGGTTCCCAGGGCCGCTGCCTGCCCCGCCCAGTCGAACGGGCTGGGTCGCGGTGTCGAGGGCGCCACTCGGATCACCAGCACCAGCATCAGGATGCACACGGGGAGGTTGATGGCGAAGACCAGTCGCCAGTCGAGCGTCGTCAAGGCACCGCCGAGAAGAGGGCCGACTGCACCGGCCACTGCTCCCCCGACAGCCCAGATTCCGAGCGCGTGCGCGCGCTCCCGGGCATCCGGGAACGCCTCACGAATGAGCGCCATCGACGCCGGAAGCATGATCGCTGCCGCCGCCCCCTGAACAACACGAGACGCGATCAGGATCCCGAGCGACGGTGCCACGGCGCAGGCGACCGATGCCACGAGGAAGCCGCCGATCCCCACCGTGATCGCCCGCCTCGCGCCGATGCGGTCGGAGAAGTTGCCGGCGAAGAGCAACAGGGAGGCGAACATCAACGTGTAGCCATCGATGACCCACTGCAGACCGGACGTGCTCCCGCCGAACTCCCTTCCGATCCGGGTGAGCGCAACGTTCACGATCAGGATGTCGAGGGTGATCAGGAAGAAACCCAGAGATGCCAACGCCAGGGTGCGGCGCGCGCGACTCGGTGCGATGGCCCCTCGTGCCCGCGTGTCGGTCATGCCCCTATGCAACCCTGCTTGTCGCGCGTGTGGGGTGCTCGGCTGAGAGGTGTACCGAGGGAGAACCCCAGAGTCACGGCAACGCTCGTAGTGTCGAAGCCATGACGTTGCGGAGCGAAGATGAGGTGAGGGAGTTCCTCACCAGCCGACGCGCCAAGGTGCGGCCGGAGCAGGTCGACCTTCCCGGCGGCCCGAACCGGCGCGTGCCGGGGCTTCGTCGCGGCGAAGTCGCCCTGCTCGCCGGGGTCAGCATCGAGTACTACTCGAAGCTCGAACGCGGTCACCTCGCGGGCGTTTCCGAGAGCGTGCTCGATGCGGTCGCCCGCGCCCTTCTTCTCGACGAGGCCGAACGCGACCACCTGATGGATCTCGCCCGGGCAGCGAACGACTCCCCGACGAAGCAGCGTCGGCGGTCGACGAGGTCCCTCACGATCCGCCCTGGCCTGCAATTCGTTCTCGACGGCATCACCGGAGGCCCGGCGTTCGTCCGCAACGGTCGACTCGACATCCTCGGTGCGAACCAGCTCGGCCGGGCTCTCTACGCCGACCTCTACGAGACGCAGAGCCACCCGATCAACCTGGCCCGCTTCGCGTTCCTCGACCGGAAGCACTCCGACCTGTTCTACCCCGACTGGGGCCTGGCAGCGGACCAGTCCGTGGCGATCCTGCGAACGGAGGCCGGCAAGGATCCCTACGACAAAGACCTGCAGGATCTCATCGGCGAGCTCTCGACCCGCAGCGAGGAGTTCCGTGTCAAGTGGGGCGCACACGATGTCCGACGTCACGCCACCGGTGCCAAGCAATTCCGGCACCCCGTCGTCGGCGACCTCGACCTCGTCTTCGAAAGCGCGGAGCTGCTGGCCGATCCGGGCTTGAGCCTTCTGCTCTACAGCGCCGAACCGGGCTCGCCCACGGCCGACGCCCTCCGCCTTCTGGCGAGTTGGACCGCGACACCGACTGCCGGTGCCGAGGATCCTGCACAGCCGAACACGACGAATTCACCGTTCTCCACAGAAAGGGACTCATGAAGGTCCAACCCAAGAACCCCACGGTCAAGAATCCGCCGACGAACTTCACCGGCGACGTCTGGGTCGACGGCATCGCCTCGCCGAAGGATGCCGGGCAGCGCATGAGCGCCGCCAAGGTCCGGTTCTCACCGGGCTCCCGCAGCAACTGGCACTCGCACGCGCTTGGCCAGACCCTCTATGTCACCGAAGGCGTCGGATTCGTGCAGAGCCGCGGTGGCGCGATCATCGAGATCCGACCGGGCGACACGATCTACACTCCGCCGGGCGAGGAGCACTGGCACGGAGCGACTCCCGACGACTTCATGGAGCACCTCGCGCTCCTGGACATCGCAGACGACCCGAGCACCACTACCGTGTGGCTCGAGCCCGTCACCGATGCCGAGTATCGGAGGCCGTAGACGTGCGAGGAGCGGTTCTGTACGCACCCGGTGACGTTCGCGTCGAAGAGCGTCGCGTCGTGCGGCTGGGTTAGCGCGCCTCGCCGGTCGACCAGAAGTACGTCAGATCGGTGCCGTTGATGACGTGGTCGCCGATGACTCGCTGCTGGAAGATCGCCGGATTGTGTGACGAGAGAGTCCGTGCGTTCCGCCAGTGGCGGTCGAGGGCTCGATCGCGGTCCGTCGCGCTCGCCCCGCCGACCTCGAAGAGTGTAGTCGTCGCCTGAAGGGTGAGGTCCACCACTGTGAGCTGCACCTGGATTGTGCGCAACTCAGCCGCTTCGATCAGGGAGTCGACCGTGGCGGTGTCTGCGCCGCTCACGATCCCGACATGAGCCCGGTCGATAGCCGCAGTCGCGTCGAGGACGAGGGCCTCCGCGGCGACCGCGGCCGCCGAGATCCTGCCGACCACCGACTGCACCAGCGGATCGGCCGCCGCCGTTGCGGCAACCGAGTGGCCGTAGACGCGCGTCCGCGTCCGAACGAAGTCCGCAGCGTCCCGCGCCGTCGCCCGCGCGACCCCGGCGAGCGAGGCGAGCAGAACGCTCTGCAGAAAGGACGGCAGAAGGGTCGGCCGACCGGGCGCCCTCTCGGCGCGAATGTTCTCACTCTCGACGTGGACGCCGGTAAGGCGGGTCGTACCGCTGCCGGTCAGCCGCTGTCCGAACCCGTTCCAGTCATCGCGCGCATCGAGACCCGCCGCATCGACTTCAACCGTTATGCCGGCGACGCGACCATCGGGTGTCTCGGCTGACACGGTGGTCCAATCCGAGAACAGCGTTCCGGTGCTGTAGTGCTTCTCCCCGTCGAGGCGCCACCCGTCGCCTTCCGGCTCGATCCTGGTCGAGAGCGAGCCGACCTTCGCAGCGCTCCGCTCGTGACTTGCGTTGCCGAACACCTTCCCCGCGGCGACGAGCCCCAACCAGCGTTGCCTGCTGTTCGCGCCCGGATCCAGCAGGAGGTCCTCGACGAAGCTGAAGTGAGCCCGAAGGAGCTGCGGAAGATTCGAATCCGCTTCGCCCAACCGAATAAGGAGGGCGAAGAGATCGGAGGGTGATGCTCCGCCGCCGCCGTCCTCAATCGGAACGGTGACCGCGGTGAAACCGGCGTCGACGAGCCAACGCACCTGCTCGAACGGCAGGATCCGGCTTCGCTCCCGGTCGACGGCCCCCTCGGCGATGCGGTCGAACACCGGTGCGAACCGGTCGATGAGCTCGTCGCGGGTCTGTGCCTGCGTGGTGACGGTCATCGTTCGCCTCCCTCGACCTGTTCCAAAGTGCCGAGCTGGTCGGCGCCACCGAGTCGCGGCAGCGCCTCGATGAGGCGCCTCGTGTACTCCTCCCGGGGCGACCGGAACACTCTCTCAGCGTCGCCCTCTTCGACGACACGGCCGTCTTTGAGCACGAGTACGCGGTCGCTCACATGGTGGATCACGCCGAGGTCGTGCGAGATAAAGAGCGAGGCCACCCCGTACGCCGCGCGAATGTCGGCCAGCAGGTCGAGCACCTGCGCCTGCACCGACACGTCGAGGGCGCTCACCGCCTCGTCGAGAACGAGAACGTCAGGATCCGTGGCCAGCGCTCGGGCGATCGCGACACGCTGCCGCTGTCCCCCCGACAGTGTGAGCGGATGCCGACCCTCGAGGCCGGCCGGGAGACCGACGTCTGCGAGGAGGGATGCAACCCGAGGGGCCACATCATTCGAGCCGCGATCCGACACCCGGAGTGCGGAGGCGATCAACTGCCCCACGTTCCGCCGGGGATCGAAGGATCCGAGGGGATCCTGCGACACACTCGCGATCCTCCGCCGGACGGGACGACGGTCCTTCTCGCGGAGGTCGGACCACGGCGAGCCCTCGAACAGGACACGCCCGCTGTCGGGCACCGTCAGGGCCAGCGCGATCGCTGCGGTCGTCGATTTGCCGGTTCCTGTTTCGCCGACGATGACGAGGGTCTCGCCGGCGCGGTGCTCTAAATAAAGGTCGTCGACCACGGTGCGGTCGATGCCGTCCGGGCCTTTATAGCTCTTGGTCACGTTCTCGAC
>JAODMX010000087.1 GCA_025464735.1 Frondihabitans sp.
GGGTGGGGCTCAGGTTCTTGATGTTCGGGATCTTCGAGTGGTCGAGCTTTTGGGTGTAGCCGAGGCCGATGAGCCGGCTGACCATCCAGTCGGTGAGGCACACGGTATCCGCACCGATGTCCTGGCCGAGGGCGAGCTGGTCCTTGACCTTCGCGTAGTAGGTGTTGTTGTCGTCGACGGCAACGTCGTAGGTGACCTTGAGGCCGGACTGCTTCTCGAAAGCGATCAGCGTCGGATAGTTCTTGCTGCTGTCCTGGTCCAGGTAATACGACCAGTTCGCCCAGGTGAGAGTCTTGTCGGTCGAGGACTTGTCTGCCGCCGCGCTCGGCTTGGGGGCGCCGCCGGTGCCGGTACTGCAGGCCGCTAGCGCGAGGGTCGCCGCCCCGATTCCCGCGCCCGCAAGCATGTTCCTGCGAGAGAACGAGGCCCGCTTGGCTTGCTGGATGAGCGACAGGATCATCGGATCACTGGGCATTGGTCTGGTCATGGCTGGCCACTCCTTCACGACGTTGAGCATCGACGCGGACACCGGCGAACCGCGTTGGTTGATACTCGCACAGCCAGGGCATCAAACGCACTAGCAATGGGGCAAATCGCCCATTTCGAAACACAAACTTCACGAAATCAGCACAGCAATGCCCCTTTTCGGTGCGGATTCGTGTGTATTGCGCGACTACGCTTGAGTACATCAACAGCGTCGTTGAGGCACAGAGTGGTCAAAAGCCCAGGGCCGTGTACAGAGGAGCGCAATGAGAGTCGCCGTCCCCACAGAGATCAAGAACAACGAGTTCCGCGTCGCGATAACACCGGCGGGCGTGCACGACCTGGTCGCCCATGGCCATGAGGTGCTCATCCAGGCCGGAGCCGGGATCGGCTCGTCGATCACCGACGAGGACTACGTCGCCGCCGGGGCGACGATCACCCCGGATGCCGCATCCACCTGGAAGGCCGCAGACCTGCTGCTCAAGGTCAAGGAGCCGATCGAGAGCGAATACCGCTATTTTCGCGACGGCCTGCTGCTCTTCACCTACCTTCACCTGGCCGCTGAGCGAGCGCTTACGGAACAGTTGCTGGCGAGCCGGGTCACCGGAATCGCCTACGAGACGGTGCAGTTGCCCTCGCGAGCACTTCCGCTTCTCGCTCCGATGAGCGAGGTCGCGGGCCGTCTCGCCCCGATCGTCGGTGCCAACGTGATGCTCAAACCGAGCGGCGGGCCCGGCCTTCTCGTGCCGGGTGTTCCCGGAACCTACCCTGCCAAGATCGTGGTTCTCGGCGGCGGCGTCGCCGGTACGAATGCGGTCTCGGTGGCGGTCGGGCTCGGCGCAGAGGTCGTCGTTCTCGATACCAACATCCAAAGGCTGCGCGAACTCGACGCGCTGTATGCCGGGCGCGTGCGGACCGTCGCGTCGAACGGCTTCGAGATCGAGCTCGCCTGCGTCACCGCCGACATGGTCATCGGCTCGGTGCTGGTGCCCGGTGCGAAGGCACCGAAGCTGGTCAGCAACGAGCTCGTGTCCCGTATGAAGCCGGGAAGCGTGCTCGTCGATATCGCGGTCGACCAGGGTGGATGTTTCGCCGACAGTCATCCGACCACGCACGCCGACCCGACCTTCGTCGTGCACCGTTCGCTGTTCTACTGTGTGGCGAACATGCCGGGCGCGGTGCCGCACACGTCCACGTACGCGCTGACGAACGCGACGATGCCGTATGTGCGGGCCATCGCGAACCTCGGCTGGAAAGAGGCGCTGCGCTCCGATCACGCCCTCGCGCTCGGTCTCAACACCTACGCGGGGGAGCTGGTGAGCGAGCCCGTCGCCACGGCTCACGCCCTCGGATTCCGCGCGCTGGAGGAGGTTCTCGGCTAGTTTGCAGCTCAAGCGTGGCGCCGGTCACGCAAGTCGCACACGCGCGACGGTTCCGTCCGGCTCGAGCAGCCACCCGCGGCCAGAGAGCGGCGAGAGGGGCGGCGGGAGCACGCGCAGGCCGCTGATCGCGCGAAACTCAGCGGGGGTGCATCCATCGAACAGGATGCCCGTCTTCGTTTTCAGGGACGCGAGGAGCGCCCAGTGCAACTGCCAGGTCTCGCAATCGGCGACGATGACGGCGGGTCTCGCTGCATCGATTATGGACAGCTCGGACACGCGCGCCACCGAAGCGAGTTCGATCACGTCGGATTCGGAGTTCCGGTTCAGGCGGCGCGCGAGTTCGGCCGGGCGTCGGGAGACGACGAGGAGGCTCGTTCGCCCCTGGAGGCGAAGCTCGGGCGATAGCGGCGTTGTCACCTCGGGAGGCGCCTCTGTGAGTGCGAGCTGAACTCGCGAACCGCGCCACTCCCCTGCGCCTGGCGGCGCGTCGGCGACATAGGACTGCGTTGCACCGCCGGCCAGGAGATGGTCCTGCCGGTTGGGGAGCCCGAGGATCAGGCGCGCATCGGACAGGGCCGCGACGGCCTGGATCGCCGCCGGCACGCGGCGCGCCGTCATCACCAGATTCAGCCCTGCGCCGCCCTCCCGCAGGAGCTCGACGAGAAAGTCGACGAAGGATGCCCGATACTCCTCGGCGAACCGCGCCACCAGGGCGTCGAGGTCGTCGATGAGCAGCAGGCGGGCGCCGCCGACTTCCCGTCTCAGGCGCTCAACGGCGCGGCCGACGGCATCCCAGGCGCCCTCGATGTCTGTCGGCACCGACTCGGCGTGGCCGACGCGCAGGAGGGTCGCGATCAGCCCGCTCTTGCCCGACCGATGGCCGCCGATGACCAGCAGGTTGCCGTCGACCTCGGGATCGTAGACGGCGGTCTCCTGGCACTGCCGTTCT
>JAODMX010000127.1 GCA_025464735.1 Frondihabitans sp.
AACAATGACCGCGATCCGGCTCGCTCGTGGAGTGACCGGCCGGGAGCTGCTCGTCAAGTTCGCCGGGCACTACCACGGACATTCGGATGCCCTGCTCGCCGAGGCCGGGTCGGGGGTCGCGACGCTCGCCATGCCCGGGTCCGCCGGGGTCACCGCCGCGACCGCCGCGCAGACACTCGTGCTGCCCTACAACGACCTCGACGCCGTGCGGGCCGTCTTCGCGGAGCACCGCCAGAACATCGCCGCAGTGATCGTCGAGGCCGCGGCGGCGAACATGGGCGTGGTCGCGCCGGAGCGCGGCTTCAACCGCGCCCTTTCGGCGATCGTGCGCGAGCACGGCGCGCTGCTCATCCTCGACGAGGTGCTCACCGGCTTCCGTGTCGGCCCCGCGGGCTGGTGGGGGCTCGAGGCGGCGCGCGTCGTTCCGGACGGGGCGGGATGGAAGCCCGATCTCGTGACCTTCGGCAAGGTGATCGGCGGCGGCATGCCGCTCGCGGCCCTCGGCGGTCGCGAGGACGTCATGGACCAGCTGGCACCGCTCGGCCCCGTGTATCAGGCGGGCACGCTCAGCGGCAATCCGGTGGCGGTGGCTGCGGGCATCGCCACCCTGCGAAATGCGGATGCCGCGGTCTACGCGCGCCTGGACGTGGTGGCCGACCAGCTCTCCTCGGCGGTCTCGACAGCGCTGTCGGCGGAGGGAGTGGCGCATTCCGTACAGCGCGCCGGAAACCTGTTCTCCTTCGCCTTCACGGCAACCCCACCCCGGAACTACGCCGACGTGAAGGCGCAGGACGCGTTCCGGTACCCGGCGTTCTTCCACGCGATGCTCGATGCTGGGGTGTCCTTGCCGCCCTCGGTGTTCGAGGCGTGGTTTGTTTCGGCCGCACACGACGGGGCGGCCGTCGCCCGCATCCTCGAGGCGCTTCCAGCAGCCGCTCGGGCTGCGGCGTCCGCGCAACCACGCCCGTAGCGGCATCCCTGCGCCCCCTTGTTGTCAGTGCGGGCGCTGCAACGGGCGCGCTGACAACGAACGGCCGCGCGGATGAGGGCGGCGCGACGGTCAGACGCGCACGTCGACCACGGTGCGCCCTCGCACGCCGCCGGCGAGTATCAGGTCGGCCCGCGCGACAGCGTCCGCCAGGCCTATCGTGGTCGTCATCGCGTCCAGCAGGTCGAGGTCGAGGTCCGTTGCGAGGCGCCGCCACGCTTCTTCGCGCAGCGCACGCGGGGCGAAGACGGAGTTGATGCCGGCGAGGTTGACCGCCCGAAGGATGAACGGCATGACTGTTGTCGGCAGCTCGCCGCTCTGTGCAAGCCCGCAGCTCGCGACGGTGCCGCCGTATCGCGTCTGGGCGAGCACGTTCGCGAGCGTCGGACCTCCGGCCGAGTCGATCGCTCCAGCCCAGCGCTGGCTCTGCAGCGGTCTGCCCGGCTCGCTCAGTGCATTGCGCTCGATGATCTCGGACGCTCCGAGCATGCTGAGATAGTCGGCCTCCTGTGGGCGACCGGTCGAGGCGACGACCCGGTGGCCGAGCCGGGCCAGGAGTGCGATCGCCACCGATCCGACGCCTCCCGCGGCGCCGGTCACGAGGATGTCGCCATCCGTCGATTCGGCCCGCTCGAGTGCGAGCACGGCGAGCATCGCGGTGAGACCCGCGGTGCCGATCGCGGCCGCCCGCGCGCCGCTGATCGCCGTTGGGAGCGCGACGAGCCAGTCGCCCTTCACCCTGGCGCGCTCGCTCAGGCCCCCGTGGTGGGTCTCGCCGATGCCCCACCCGTTGACGATGACACGGTCGCCGACCGACCAGTCCGGGTGCCCGGATGCCGCGACCGTGCCGACGAGGTCGATGCCGGGGATGAGCGGGCTGATCTTCGCGACGCCTGGGCGACCCGCGAGGGCGAGCCCGTCCTTGAAATTGATGCTCGAGTACTCCACGCCCACCGTGACGTCGGCTTCGTCGAGGATGTCGTCGTCGAGGTCGTCGACGAGCTCGACCGCCGTACTCTCGGCTTTCGTGGGGTCGTTGGTGATGCGGAGTGCGCGGAACATGCCACCAACGCTACCCGCGCCTCGCGATGCTCAGCCGAAGAGGATCGCGGCCTCGTCGTACCGCGACTGCGGCACGGTGTTGAGCTTGCCCAGGGCGTCCTCGAAGGCGACGTGGGTGATGGTGGTTCCGCTGAGCGACACCATGCGCCCCCAGCGGCCGTGCATCACGGAGTCGACCGCGGCCATGCCGTAGCGCGTGGCGAGCACGCGGTCGTATGCGGTCGGCGTTCCGCCGCGCTGGATGTGACCAAGGGTGGTCGCCCGGGTCTCGATGCCCACCCGCGCCTCGATTTCGGGGGCGATGAGCTCGCCGATGCCGCCCAGTCGCGGACGCCCGAAGGCGTCGAGCCCGCGCTCGGAGTGGGCGTCGTCCATCGTGTCGAGGTGGAATCCCTCGGCTACCACGAGCAGCGGCGCGCGGCCGCGGTCGACCACAGACTGCACCCAGGCAACGATCTGGTCCATGCTGGTCTTCTGCTCCGGGATGAGGATGGCGTGCGCGCCAGCCGCCATGCCCGAGTGCAGGGCGATCCAGCCGACGTGGCGGCCCATGACCTCTGCCACCATGCTGCGGCCGTGCGAATCGCCGGTGGTGCGCAGGCGGTCCATCGCCTCGG
>JAODMX010000142.1 GCA_025464735.1 Frondihabitans sp.
GGGTGCGAGAGTTGGGAGGCCGCCGCCAGCTGAACCAGCGTGAGGCCGCGAGCGCGCCGCAGTGTGCGGATTCGACGGCCGACGGAGAGTGCTTGCTGGTCGATCACGGTGTCGAGCGTAGTGACGGGATCCTCCTCGGGTGCGACCGGACTCGTGAGCCGCGACAACTGATTGTTAGCACGGCACTCCCGCGCCTCGCTTCGAATTAACAGTTCGAAACGACGACGTTACGTGGTCGAAACGGGGCGTCCGTAGATTCATGGATGTTGATTGCATCAACATTTTGATTTTCTCACAGTCCGCTCCTCCTGACGAAAGAGCCCCACGTGCCGCTTCCTCGCCGACTTACGCGCCTGCTCGGCGCACGGCTGCCCGATGGCTCGGTCGTGGACGTCACTCTCGACGGCGAGCTCGTCGGCGCCGTCGAAATGGCGACTCAGGATCCTCGTGATCGCGTCACAAGATCGACTCCCGACGTCATCGACCTCAGCGGTCACGTTCTGTTGACGGCCACGGCCGAGCCGCACGCGCACCTCGATAAGGCCCTCTCGTGGGACGCGATCCAGCCACCGCTCGGCGACCTCGGCCTGGCGATCGCGAGCTGGCGTGTCTACGCCGCGACGATGACCGTCGAGGACATCGCCGATCGCGCTCGGACGCAGGCCCTCAGGATGCTGGCGCAGGGGACGACCGCGATCAGGACCCACGTCGACATCCTGCACGGCGACGACCCTCTGCGGGGTGCCCACGCGCTGGTCCAGGTCCGAGAGGAACTTCGCGGACTCCTCGATCTCGAGCTCGTGGCCCTCGCCGGCCCCGACGTACCCGACGTCGACATTGAAAAGGCCATCGAGCTCGGCGTCGACCTCATCGGCGGATCACCGCACCTGGCGAAGGATCCGAGCGGCGATCTCCAGCGACTGCTCGCCATCGCGGTGCGGTGCGGCGTCGGAGTCGACCTCCACACCGACGAGAGCCTGGCCGGCGCCGTCACGCTGGGCGAGTTGGCGGCGACGGTCGTCGACTGGGCCGCCCCGGTCAGCGCAGGTCACTGTGTCCGTCTCGGCACGCTCGACGCATCGACGAGGGACGAGATCATCGATGCGGTCAGACGGGCCGACATCGGGATCATCGCCAACCCGATCACGAACCTCTACCTCCAGGGCTGGGACGACCCGGTCGCGACCCCGCGCGGCCTGACCGCCGCTCGCCACCTCCTCGACGCCGGCGTGCGATTCGCGGCGGGAGCCGACAACGTGCGCGACCCGTTCAACCCGCTGGGCCGCAGCGACGCTCTCGAGACCGCCATGCTGCTCGTCACCGCCGGGCACCTGACAATCGATGAGGCGTACGCAGCCGTCAGCTCCGGCGCCCGCTCCGTCATGTCGTTGCCGGTGGCGGGCGTCGCCGTCGGCGCGCGGGCCGACCTGGTCGCCATTCGGGGCTCGAGCCTCGCGGACGTCGTCGCCAACGCTCCGGCCGACCGATTCGTGATCCACAACGGCGCGCTCGTCGCCCGGACTGTCACGACCACCGAGATCGCCACGCCCACTGGCGTGCCCTCCCCCACGCACCTCCCGACCCTCACGGAAATCAGGTGATGAACGTCCATGACGACAACACCCCTCGACGCGCCGTCCTCGACCGCCTCAGGATCCAGCGACACACTCCTCGAATTCGGCGACGTGTCGATGCGATTCCCCAACGGTACGACCGCCCTGCAGCACGTCGATCTGACCGTCAGCAAGGGTGAATTCGTCACCGTCGTCGGGCCGTCCGGCTGCGGCAAGTCAACGCTCCTGCGCATCGCTTCCGGTCTCGAGAAGGCCTCCGAAGGAACAGCGAGCGTGAAGACGGACCGCATCGGCTATGTGTTCCAGGATGCGACGCTCCTGCCCTGGCGAACGGTCACAGGAAACGTCGAACTCCTCGCCGAGCTGAACGGCGTGCCCGCTAAGGAGCGAGCTGTCAAGGCGCAGGAGTCGATCGAGCTGGTGGGTCTCACCGGTTTCGAAGACAACCTTCCGAAGCAGCTCTCGGGCGGTATGAAGATGCGCACTTCGTTGGCCCGGTCCCTCACCCTCGAGCCCGAGCTCTTCCTCTTCGATGAACCGTTCGGCGCCCTCGACGAGATCACCCGAGAACGTCTGAACGACGAACTCCTCAGGCTCTTCGTCGACAAGCAGTTCGCGGGACTCTTCATCACGCATTCGGTGTCGGAAGCGGTCTATCTGTCGACCAAGGTCGTCGTGATGTCCGGACGTCCCGGATCCGTGGTGACCTCATTCGACGTGCCCTTCCCGATGCCGCGCAGCCCAGACATCCGGTTCGAGCCCGATTTCGCCGCCCTCGTCGGCGAGGTCTCCCACGCACTTCGAGAAGGGCACCACTGATGACCGTGAACGTCTCGCGCGAGGCCGCCCGGACCGTGGAGAACGCGTCCGCGATGACCCCGAAGAAGGCGAGGAGCACAAGCGGCCTCGCCGTCAACGTGGGTTTGCCGTTCGTCGTGTTCCTGATCCTGCTGGGCTTCTTCTACCTCGCCGCGCTCTACTACGACAAGGTTGCCCAACTCCCCTTCCTGGTGCCGTACCCGCAGCTCATCCTGAAGTCGATCTTCGACGAACCGGCTTTTCAGCCGCAGCTCCTCCAAGCACTCGGGAACACCGTTCTCGTCGCCGTGGTCGGTCTGGCGATCGCCATCGTGATCGGCACCGTCTGGGCCGTGCTCATGGTCCAGGCACGCTGGGTCGAAAGCGCGCTCTTCCCCTACGCCGTCGTGCTGCAATGCGTCCCCGTGCTTGCGCTGGTCCCCCTGATCGGCTCACTCTTCGGCTACGGGTATGCGTCTCGCGTGATCATCACCGTGCTCTTCTGCCTCTTCCCCCTCGTCGCCAACACCCTGTTCGGCCTCCAGTCGGTCGACAGGGGGCAGCTCGAGCTGTTCCAACTGCAAGGAGCCGGGCGCCTCACGACCCTCACCAAACTCCGATTCCCGGCGGCTCTCCCGTCGATCTTCGTCGGCCTTCGCAGCTCCGCCGGAGTCTCGGTCATCGGTGCCGTCGTCGCCGACCAGTTCTTCCAGCGCGGCCAAGGCGGCCTCGGCGTGCTCATCCTCGTCGAAGACCAACGGCTGAACGGGCCCGAGATGTACGCGGTGATCCTCGTCTCCAGCGTGCTCGGCGTCCTGGTCTTCGTCCTCTTCAACATTCTGCGGCGCCTCGCCGTGGGCAAATGGGCAGACAAGAACTAGTTCCTCCCGTAAGCACCCACCCCTCCCCGCACCACTCCCACCCAAGGAGAACCATGCCTGTTTCCACCCGCACCGCGCTCGCCATCGGCCTCGTCGTGGCCACAGCCGCCGCGCTGACCGCCTGCAGTACCTCGTCCACCTCCACGGGATCCGCAGGTGGTTCGGCCACGACCGCGTCAGGCCCGGCGGTCGATCTCAAGGGCGTGTGCCCGGCCACGGTAGTCGTCCAGACCGACTGGAACCCGGAGGCGGATCACGGCCACCTCTACCAGCTCCTCGGCCCCAACTACACGGTGGACACCAGCAAGAAGAGCGTGACCGGCGACCTGATGGCGAACGGCAAGAAGACGGGGGTGAAGATCCAGATCCGCGTCGGTGGCCCGGCGATCGGCTACGCCTCGGTCTCGTCGCAGATGTACCAGGACAAGTCGATCACGATGGGCTACGTCTCGACCGACGAGGCCGTCCAAGACTCCGCGAAGCTTCCGACGACCGCCGTCTTCGCCGAGAACAACATCTCGTCGCTGATGGTCATGTGGGATCCGAAGACGTACCCGAAAGTGAACACCATCAAGGAACTCGGCACCTCGCTCGAGAAGACCGGCGGGGTGCTCCGCTACTTCAGCGGTTCGGCCTACATGGACTACCTCATCGGCAAGGGAATCGTGCCGGCAAGCGTGGCAGACGGAAGCTACGACGGAACGCCGGCCAAGTTCGTCGTCGGCAAGGGGAAGGACGCCCAGCAGGGTTTCGCGACCGCCGAGCCGTACATCTACCAGCACGAGGTCTCCGCCTGGGGCAAGCCCGTGAAGTTCCAGCTCGTGAGCACGGTCGGTTACCCGACCTATCCTGAGGCCATGTCCGTCCGCAGCGCCGACCTGACGAAGCTCACGCCGTGCCTCAAGAAACTCGTGCCGGTCATGCAGCGGGCCGACGTCGACTACTTCAAGAACCCGGCGCCCACGAACAAGGTCATCACCGATCTCGTCACCCAGTACAACAACGGCTGGGTCTACGACGAGAGCGTGGCGAACTACGCGGTGAAAGAGATGAAGAAACTCAAGATCGCCTCCGACGGCACCAACGGTTACGTCGGCGACATGGACTCGGCCCGGATCCAGAAACTGATCGAGATCGACACTCCGATCTTCACAAAGTCAGGCACGACTCTGAAGACGGGACTCAAGCCGTCTGACCTCTTCACGAACGAGTTCATCGACAAGAAGATCTCGCTCGGATTCTGATCCGCCCCACCCGGAAGGACTGCTCATGACCACTGCACTCGAAGCACTCGAAAAAGATCTCCGGGAGCTCCTCGGCGATCGCGGGGTTTCCCGTGAACTGGCCGCCCGGGAGAAGGCCTCGGTCGACGGCTCCCGGCTCTCCCCCGTCATCAGCGAACAGCTGCCGCTCGGCCTGGCCGATCTCGTGGCGTTCCCGGCGAACGCCGACGAGATCGCCGCAGCCGTCGCGGCAGCCGTCCACCACTCCGTGCCGATCACGCCTCGCGGCAAGGGCACGGGCAACTACGGTCAGGCGATCCCGATGTCGGGCGGTCTCGTGCTCGATATGTCGCGGGCACGAGCCATCACCGAGGTCGGCGACGGATTCATCACGGCCGAGGCCGGAACGACCATGGTGGCCCTGGAGCAGGCAGCGAACAAGACCGGGCAGCAGATCCTCATGTATCCCTCCACGGCGCAGTCGTCGCTCGGCGGATTCCTTTCGGGAGGGTCAGGGGGCACGGGGTCGATCAAACACGGATCGAACAGCATGGGCTTCGTGGCAGCACTCGACGTGGTGCACGCCGTGCCACGCGCATCGCTCATCCACGTCGTCGGCGAGGATGCGCAGCCCTACGTGCACAACTACGGCACCGCCGGCATCATCGCCCGGGCGTCGGTGCGCCTCGAACCGCTTCAAGACTGGCGAGGCTTCTTCGCCAGCTTCGACACGTTCGAGCAGGCACTGAGTCTGATTCGACCGTTCGCCGCTCTCGAGCCGACACCTCGACTCGTCTCCGCCGACCTTCCGACCCTCGCCGACGCCCTCCCCGATGATCCCGGGATCGTGAAGGGTCGAGTGTCGCTTCGAGGGATCCTAGATGCCACCACGATCGGCGAGGCGAGTGCGCTGGTCGTCTCCGCCGGTGGGCGTGTCGAAGACATTCGGGAGGGAGCTCAGACCTCGATGAAGATCAGCATGATGTCGTACAACCATCCGATCGAGTGGCTGCAGAAGGCCTACCCCAACACGTACTTCCACGTCGAGGTGTCAGGCGACGCGCTCATCGACCGGATCGACGAGGTGCACGCGGTCTACCCCGGCGGAATGCTGCACATCGAATCGCAGCATGGCCGGCCGATCGGGATGCTCGCGGGCATCTATACCTCGGCCGCCGACGTCTACGCCGGGTTCGCCGCCCTGACCGAGCTGGGGGTCGGCTACCACAACCCCCACCAGTGGTTCGTGGACTTCGAGACCGAGCGGACGCGGAACCTTGCCGCCATCACGGATCCTTCGGGTCTCCTCAATCCCGGAAAGCTCTTCGCCACGAGCGACAGCGCTGGTGCGTCT
>JAODMX010000151.1 GCA_025464735.1 Frondihabitans sp.
GAGGGTCCGCCGAACCGTCGGCGTCCAGCATGACCACGATGTCGCCGCGAACCGCGGCGAAGCCGCACGCCATGGCGTTGCCCTTGCCTCGCCGGTTCTGCAGCACGATGCGGACGTCCGGCCACAGTGCCTTCGCCACCTCGACGGTGTCGTCGACCGAGCGGCCATCGACGACGATCACCTCGAACACGTCCTTCGGCATGAGCGAGAACACGTGCGGCAGGTTCTTCGCCTCGTTGAAGGTGGGGATCACCACGCTCACCCGCGGCTTCCCCTGCCACGCGGAAGCAGCGCTGGGAGCGGCATCGGTCAGGTCGATCGCGGTGTCGGCAGGCAGCATGAACGGGTCTCCGAAAGCCGGGGAAACATGGACGGGGCCCGGTTTCGCCTCTAACTCCCCGTCAGGCCACGGCGACCAGAGACGCCCGACGGATCAACGCACACCCAAAACGACACTCACTCGTACCGACGTCCCGCAGTACCACGGCCGGGGGCAGATGCCCGTGGTGGTTGGGACAAGCTGAGCTTATGCGGGGCAACGACGCTGTCGAGTTGCGGTGACGTGAGTAACGCGGGCACAGCGGCATTGCGGCCACACGGCCTAGTCCGAGTTGACCGAAAGGACCATTGCGCTTCCGTGAAGAGGACGCGAGCCCTTGGAGCCAACGACGGTCCTAGTCGATCGGCGCCACCTCCTTGCCCCCGGACGCTCTCTCCCCGCGCTCAACGGCTGCATTCCTCTGTCCCGGCACCGGCGCTAGCACTGGTTAGGGCGGCGCTGAGGAGTGCGCGGCGCCCAGAGCGCATCTGCAAGCGATGGGGGGCGGAGGTCGAGAGCAGCTCCACCAGCCTCTGCCAAGGGCACCAGCCCGAGCGGCTTCTGCACGCCAGTTGGTTGCGCAACGCACACGTGGAGCACGAGCACTGCATACCGAGCAAAGAGCTGCGTTGCACCAGATGCGACTCGATCGCTGGGGGGTTAGGGCAGCCGGGACAACCGGGTCCCGGGCCGAGTTGAGCCGAGTACAGCCACCGGCTCAGGCACGGCGCCGACGAGCCTTCGTATAGCACCAGGCGGTGATGACGAGGCCGTCGACGATCGCCCATGCCCTGGACGCCGCAGCCTTGTCCCCTCGCGCGACCGCGACCAGATTTCGCATCACGCCAGCCGGCAACGTACGCGTCGCATAGCCCCGTTCGGAGGCCAAAGCGTCATCCGGACCGACCAGGTCTGCTACGAGGGCCTTGCTCCTGCCTTCCGCAGCGCATCGCTGTCGAAAGTACTCTCGAGTGACCCGCTGGGCGGTCACAGCGTGCCTCACCACAGCCTCGGGCTCCAAGACGACGCGGCCGCCAGGGACCGCCCGGTGCGCGCGGATCGAGAACTCGGTCTCCTCGCAGCCGGCAGCATCCTGTCCGAGCCTTCCGATGGTCTCGTCAAAGCCGCCGGTGACCTCGAAAACCGAACGCCGGAAACTCATGTTGGCCCCGATGGCGTTCCGTACGACCGCTCTTCCCAGTGGCTGACCTACGTAGCTGCATCCGACGACCCAAAGGAACTCATCGGGGAACCATTCCGGCCGTCCAGCGCGCCAAGCAGGCTTAACCGCACCTCCGACCCCCATAACAGTTTCGTCGGAGTAGGCATCGACTAGATGTTGCGCCCAACCCCGTTCAGCTACGGCATCGTCATCAAGGAAGGCGACGATCTCCCCCGTGGCCTGCTTCACACCCGTATTGCGAGCCCCGGAAAGCCCGGTGGCTCCCGTGCTTCTAACGACTAGAACGTCAGGCCAATATGCTTGGAGAGCAAAGAAGAGATCGTCGTTGTGATCAATAACCAGGATGACCTCGTGGGGGGCAGGCTGCTGCGTACGCAGACTGTCTACCGCCGCCGTCACGTCATTTAGACGATCCATGGTGTAGGCGCATACGACCACGCTGAGACGTGCCTTGCCTACCTTGTCGCGCGCCACGGGGCTGCTCTGCATAAGGGCGACGCTACCGTGCCGGCGGTCTTCGCCGCCCGTGATCCGCCACTCACTCTCCGGGTGCACGGGCTCTTCGCAAGAACGAGGCAGCGTTTGGACCGAACGGCCGACTCCGGTCACGTGCCTACGCCCGCCGTGTCACTCCACAGGCGCAACAGACGCTTCCGCCAAGAGGCCGATCTACGGAGAGACCCTCCCCGACCGTCGGGCTGGGGTCACCCCAATGCACCCGGGAGTCGGCTCGCTCAGCCCTCTCCCACGGGCGGTCTGGAGACTACAAATGCGGCGAACCCGATGGCGCCTGGCCCTTCCCGTCCTGGGAACCGTGGCGGCACTCTGCAGCACGAGTCCAGACGCCATGGCGGCCACCCACTCGACGCCCCTCGCGGCCGGCGGCGGGAGCTCGACGTCTTCGCTTGCCCCCAGGACTCTGCTAACCTCGCGCCACCCACCGGTCATCCGACAGGCGACAGGCCAGAGCTCCGTGATCGAAACCGTGAGCAACCTGGTCGCCAACCCCATGGCCTCCAGTGGCGTAGGCAGCTGGACCGCCGCAAGCGACGCGGGGCCGATCAAGGTAACCAGCGTTGCCTTGCCGGCCGGCGCGCCTGCGGCCCATGCGATCCAGATTGCACGGCCGGCAGCTACTGGTTCCTGGGCGTTCGCTTTAGCTGAACTTCAGCAACCTAGCGGATTCGTAGTCGGTCAGACCTATCAGATGCAGGTGTGGGTCCGCGACTTGAACGCCTCAGGCCAGGCAGCCGGTATTCTCCTCGCCAACGGGAATTACAGTCACCGACCGACAGACGCTTCCGTCTTCGGTAGCTACCGAGACACCGCCTGGCACCGCCTTACGCGTACGTTCCTGTGCACCGGCACAGCGTCCCCGGACACCGCGCTGTACGTGTCACTTCCGAGCAAAGGCTCACTTGGGTGGCAGCTCACCGCTGCCACCGTGGCACCAGTGAAGGCGGCCTCGCCAACAAAGGTGGGCCCCACGGCGACTCGCAGCGTTACGTTCAATGGCGCGGCTGGAAGCGCCCCCGACGCCCAGATGTGGAATCGCGAGGTAGGCGGCAACGGCTGGGGCAACAACGAGCTGCAGACGTACACCGGTAGCACGAGCAACTCAAGCGTTGACGGGTCCGGCAACCTCGCACTCACCGCTCGCAGGGAGCAGGCAACCGGCCCCGACGGCATCCAGCGCCAGTACACGAGCGCCCGGCTCACGACCCAAGGGAAGCTCGAGATTCAGCCTGGTTCTTACGTCGAGGCTACTATCAAGGCCCCCGTGGGCAAGGGAGTCTGGCCGGCCTTCTGGCTGATTGGAACTAACCAGGCAACCGTGGGCTGGCCCGCATGCGGAGAGTTGGACGTTCTCGAGGGTCAAGGGGCTACTCCGACTGTCGCCTACAGCGCCCTACACGCGAGCGCGACGGCTGACCCGTCGAAGGATGCGTCCTTCGGGTGGGGCGACGCCGGGGGCGCCTACGATCTGGGGACCCCTCTGGACAGCGGATTCCACACTTATGGCGTCTACTTCGACGGTTCAACGGTACGGTTCTACATTGATCGGACGGAGCGGATGTCACTCTGGGCGACAGACGCAACCGACAACGGACGCACTTGGCCGTTCTCCAAGCCACAGTTCCTTGTTCTGAACGTCGCAGTAGACCACACGGTCGACGCGACCACGTCGTTCCCGCGGACCATGACGGTAAAGTCGATCGCCCAGTGGCAGGGCGGGATCCCGTTCTAAGGACACTTCCATGGTCGTCGAGTTGCACAGCGCCCGGGTCAGGTGGCGCCGAATGCTGCACTGGGCTGCCGGCCACGAGGTTCTGATTGATCGCCTGAGGCCGGTTGCTCTAAGAAGGTGCGGCCACAGCATCGGGGACCGTTGCATCATCTTTTCGGGCCTACGAGTTTTAGGCGAGAACAGTTTCAGCCTGGGTCAAGGGTCGTTCATCAACCACGACTGCTGTATCGATGCGTCGGCCCCGGTGACGATCGGACGACTCGTGTCGTTCGGCCCAGGCGTGATGGTCCTGAGTTCGACTCATGCCATTGGACCAGGCTCACAAAGAGCCGGTAAGCGGCTCCTCCTACCCGTTACCATTGGCGATGGCGCATGGATCGGGGCACGCGCCACCGTTCTTCCCGGCGTCACGATAGGTGAGGGGTGCGTCGTGGCCGCCGGGGCGATCGTGACAAAGGATTGCCTGCCCAACACACTGTATGTCGGGGCGCCGGCACGTGCCGTGCGAACACTCCACTGAGGCGACTTTAGAACCTCCCCGTGCACTTGTCGATCAGGTCAAGTAGCTGCTCGCTACGCTGGCTTGAGAATTTTCGCGCGAAGAGTAGCGGAGGAATCCCTGCTTCGGCTCGTCGGCTCTGCTCCGCTTGAATGCCTTCCCAGTCTGACCCATCCAGCCACTCTGGATGGTGTGCTCGCTTCTCCGGCCAACGCATGTACCAGGCACCATGCGGATCGGGCCTCAACACGGCGCCTTTCGCCAGCGAGCGCGTCGCGAGTACCGAGGCAGAAAATGTCTCTTCGGGCACAAGGGTCTTTCTCCAGAACCTCACGAGGTCTTGGCGCTCCCCGGCGACCTCAAGCAGGCGGGTTGCATCTTCCCGCGAATACACTTTCCAGTGCGCCGAGGCTCGGAACTCAAGCGTAGCCGGCACCATTCTGCGCCCAGGGATACGCAACGGGATATCTCCCAAGTAAACGACCCGGTCGCGCACGACCAGGAATCGGCCCTCTAGGCGCCATAGGCCACCATCAGCGTGGCGGGGCGTATTCCATGGCGCGAAGGGCATGGCAGCGTTTTTCAGATAGGTGTGCGCACCTTGGCTGTCAAGATGGCTAAATAGTTGGTCCATCGAGACCACCGGATAGTCTGCGCCGCTCAGGACCGCGACATGCGTCGCTCGAGAAGTCGACAAGGCCGCGCGGACACCATCCAACTCTGCTGACACAAGGGACCAACTGGCGAGTGCAGTAGCTCTGCGAGGCAAGACGTGAACGTTGCGCGGAGCATCCCTGACGAGTTCGTGAAAGACGGACTTAGGTGTTTTGGCATCACAGTGCAGGTAGACTTCGACTCCAGGAAGCGCCCTGACCAGGCGCCGGAAGTGCGTCGGATCGGAATGCGCGAGTATTACTGCCGCCAGCTCAGCCATTCTCTTCCTCGATACTAGGACGCCTCAACTTGCGCCACAACGTCCCAAGACTCACCTGACTTGCTAGTAGACCTTCCAGAACAAACCATACGACGGCCGCTGACGTGACTAGTAGCCGCAGCCCGAGCCAAGCGCCGTCTATTCCTACCCCAGCAGACACGAGAGCTATCGCTCCGGCGATGATCATCAGAGTAGCTGGGCGCCAGCCTCGCGCCGGAACTGCAACTACCGCTCGAGCAGCAACCGCTAAGGCCAACCACAAGATCACATAGGCAAGCAGCGTTGCCAGGCCTGCGCCTGCGATACCCAGGCTAGGGATCAGGAGGAAATTCAGTGCAACGTTGGCAACCGCGGCCAGTGCCGTCGCAAGAGCTACGGGCAGACTTTTCCCGCTCGTCAACAACGTACGCGTAGGGACAAGGCCGGCCGCGTAAGGCAACACACTAACAACCACGACTGCTGTTACGGCTAGCAGGTCCTGAGGAGCATAGCTGCTTGGCGCCCATAGCGCGAGAAGGAGCGGAGATCCCACCGACATGCCAACCACGACCGGCAGAAGTAGCCTGTCCAGTTGATCACGAGCGTAGCGCGACATCTCTACTTGATCGGGGCTACTTGAGAAGAACCTGGGCAGCCAGGCTGTATTTAGAACCCCGACGAGTAGGGTCGGAAGCGATCCAATGTTATAGGCGATTTGGTAGCGTCCGACGTCCGCCGAGCCCAGTTTGCGCTGGAGGATCAGCCTGTCAGCCATTGCGAGAATGAAGGTGCTAAGCGCAGCGGGCACCAGGGGAAGCGCGAACCGAAGGTCCGCACCGATCGCCTTGAGATGCCGTCGTCGGAATACGCTCGCCTTGACTGCAAGAAGGGAAAGGCACATAGCTAGGATCTGAGCAGCGAGTTGACCACCGACAAAGCTACCTGCCGTGCCGCCGAGCAACGCCACCAGCGAAAGCGAGAGCCCTTCAGCGACCAGCGACTGCACAGCGCTCACAACGGCGAAAGGAAGAAGGCGATCCTGACTCCGCAGTAGAGCAAGGCAGCAGTTCGTTACAGCTGATGTTGCAGCCCACGCTAGACACATTCGAAGAACGAGCATGTGACTCTGAAGGCCGAGCGAGTCGGACCAAGCGGGCAACGTCAAAGCCACTGCGCCGCAGACGAGAATCGAGCTGATCATGGTGACGGTGAGGAGCCTTCGGGCTTGGGCAGATTCCCCACTTGCGAAACGTCTCTGTGCCGCCGTACTCAGACCCGCACTAGCTAGAATATAGCTAACCTGCATAATAGCGTTTGCACTCGCAAGAACGCCAAACTCTTCCGTCGACATTAGACGCGTGAGTACCGGAGTCGCCATCGCGGCGATGACAAGCTGCACCGACCACACGAGCATATAGGTGGCGTCTCGGCCGAATAGCCCGGGAGTACCGCGTTGAGTCGACGCAACACGCGCCTCGGCCTGGTCCGGCTGTGTCACCTGCGAGCCGTCGCCTGATAACGGGCCAAGTCTAGGCGGAAGAGGTACGTCTGCCCATTCGTGTACGTGACAGACCAGTAAGGGCTAGCTCGGAAAGAGTCTCGCAGCTGGGTGAACTGAGTGACGGTCTGCAGTCCATACGCCTCATCGTAGGCGGCCGAAACGGGCGACCAAAGCGCGTAAAGCGTAGGGCTCCCCGCGGCCACCTTCGCGTACTTGACATAAGCGGTGGTCAGATCCATGACTTGCTCGCCACCGTCAAACCTTTGGATCTGAACAACCGGCTTCTGCAGATCCGTGCGAAGCACCGTAAGGTGCGTCCCCCCCTGACCCGGAGGTGAGCTGGGTAGGTCGCCCTCTCCCATGTTAAGTAGGTACTGTCCGCTGTCCGCACTTGTACCGGTCGAGGCGCGGAAGATCTGGAAGGCCGTGATGTCACCATTTCGAATAACGTAAATGGGGTCGAGTGCGAAAGCCGATACGAGGAACGAGACTGTTAGCATCGCGAAGACTGGCGATAAGAGGTAGATCCGCTTGCGAAGCGTCTGGAAGTACAGCCCTGCGAGCACTGCCAGCCAGGGAAGGCCGAAGAGCACTGCGCGGAAGATGCCCTCCTGTCCGTACGGATTGATGGCAACGAAGGCCAAGCCGACCGCTGGACTCGCCGCCGCTCCCCAGGTGCGGAGACTTCCTCGGCCTCGCAAGAGACCGATTAGCGCTAAGCAGGCAGCGATGGCCACACACAACAGGAGCGCTTCGACGGAGTGGCTTACGACGGCCAGCCGGCCAAGTCCCGGTGCTGGTGTCGTCTTCGGGGGCGCAAAGTTTTGGGGGTTGCCGATCCCGCTCAACGAGATGAACCCCTTCAGACTGCTCCGGTGCCACAGCGTCCAACCGACGGTCGGAATCAGCGCGCACAGCGGCAGCCACCTCGGGCGGATCTGGTTCATGGCGGCCAACAGCAGAAGCACGCCAGAGATAACATAGGGGCTCAGCTGATGCGATACTGCAGCGGCCGTGCCGCCAGCCAGAACAAGGGCTACGCGGGTCCGGCCTAAGTCCATCTGAAGGGCGAAGCCGAACACTAGAAGCCCGAGCACGAACCCGACAGATTGGGGCGAGAAGTAGTCCGCCCCTAGCGGGTCAGCGAGGACTGCTACCGCTGTAGCCCACCAGGCAGCGCGCGGATCTCTCACCACCTGTCTGATGAGAAAGTGCAGGCCAATCACCCGCAACACACCCAGCGCCACAGGCCAGACCCGGGCCAGGCTGAAGGGATCGCGGATTCCACCCAGGTCACACAGCCATGCGGCACCGGAGAAGAATCCCGGCCAACCGTTGTACACCGGGACAGACGACGAGATATGCCAGGTGAGTCGGATCTGTTGGACGAGTTCTACGTGCTTGGCCGTGGACGCTGATCTTGCTGCGTCATAGACGATCGCAGGTGTCCCAGTTAGAACCAGCATCAAGCAGAGCACGACTAGGGCGAGCTGACGGTCCGTGCCAACTGGTGCAGTGAGGAGCGCAACAAGAATCAACACAAGCCCGAAGTACCAAAGCGGTCCTACATGCCGCAGAAAGCCATAGAAGCCGGGATCGACGTGCCGGTGCGTAACCGCCGCCACAGCACACAGTGCCACGCCCAGCAGAGCTGTGAGCACGGTCCTCGAAGCCGCCCGCCGCGCAGCGCCAAGCACGTCTTCGGCTAGGACGCGCCCCAGCGCCCGTCCGCGCCAGACCACAAATAGATGAGTGGGTACCACAAGCACAACCGCAATGCCCGTGAGGACCGAAGGCCGCCATACGTCTGCGACCAGGCACGCGGTGGCAATAAGCAGACTCGCGGATAACCCGAAGAGCCCAGTAGCGGCGACCCTTTCAAGCCACCCCACGTTCCGTCTGAAGGCCACAGGGGGCGAGCCCAAGCCAACGATGAGAAACAGCGGTGCACAGACCGCCTGTAGCGGCGCGACATGAAAAGCAGCAGCGCCGGCAACACCCAACCCGCAGAAAAGTGCGACCCACGAGAACAGCAGAGCAGAGGTGTCCAAGGGCTCAGGTTCCCGCCGGTGGCTACGCGTACCGTCCGTGCTGTTGTACGACATGACTGTCACCCGCGGCCACCCGCACGCACCGCTTTGATGTATAGGAAGGGACCTGCCACCATGCCCCGCAGTTCCTGCGTCAACGCACCCTTCGGGGGTTCTATGGTATGCGACAGTCGGGCACGGGTCGTTCGTCGTATGTGAGTCATCTTGAGGAGACCCCGGGGCACTCGGAGCAGGAGTTCTTTGCGTGCCGTAGGATCTCTTAGAGTCTTCGCAAGATAGGCAGTCAATCCAGTTCCATAGCTATACATCTGCTTGAGCAGCGCGGCATCGTCGGCCCTATGGTGGTGCCAAACCAGCGCCCCCGGCTCATAAGAAATGACCCACCCAGCGCGAATAAGCCGGACGAATATGTCTAGGTCCTCACCCCCTCGCGTTGGCGCGCCAGCACCAAGCGCCGGGTCGAAGCCGCCCACTTCCAGAGCTAGATCGCGGCGAAAGCAGAAGTTGGCTCCTGTGCCAAAGATGCCCGCCGAGTACGGAAAGAGGAGGTCGCCCACAGGCGGGTTCAATGGGTCATACAGCATCCGCTCGAACCGCGACGACCAAGACGCGGCGCGCGCGTCGAAGTACGCCTCTGCTCGTGACGTTATGGACGCTGTTGCTACAAGGCCGGTCGCGCAGGCGACACGCGGGTCCGCGCTGAACCCATGCATAAGTCCAGTAATCCACCACCGGTCTACCCAGACGTCATCGTCCGTGAAAGCAACATAGGTTCCCCGCGCCACGGCCAGCCCACGGTTCCGAGCGTTTGATAGCCCCGGTTGAGGCTCCGAGATGTAGCGGAGACGGGGGTCGGAGGCAGCGCGGGCCTCCACTAGTCGCCTAGTAGCATCGTCCGTAGAAGCGTTGTCGACGACCACAATCTCAAGATTCGGGTAGTTCAGATCAACCAACCGATCGAGGCAAGTAGTCAGTTGGTCCGCGCGGTCCCTCGTGCAGACCACCACGCTCACGAGTGAGCTTGTGGAAACTGCCCAGGAAGGGCACTCGGCGGTCGCTCCCGGAAGTGGCTGGCTCCCAATCAGCGCAAGTCCCTCCTCATGGAGGTGGCGCGCGACTTCCTCTCCGAACCTGTCCAGAGCCTGTAGTCGGAGCGAGGTCAGTTCGTTCGCCCCCGGATATCGAGACCAGAAGTAGCCCAAGGGCTGGCCGTGTAAGCGGACTAGTGCCCTCAACGGCTGTCCCAGTACTGGCGCTGGGGCGAGTGATTTTGGCGCACCGTCACCGGCTAGCTCCCACTCACAGACCCAGGGGTACTGGTCGGGGGACTGGCGAACCTTTGTGTACGTCACCGCTTCCTTCCAAGTCGTTCGGGGCATCGCCCGCGTTTTGCGTTTTCCGAATAGACACGTTCGCTTGACACGTCAGTTCCTAGGGTCCGAGGATCCCGCCGCGCCGACGTCGTCGGGTTGCCCTTGAGGAGCCACGAGTCGCTGCGTAGCGTCTGCTATAGCAGCGGCGGGGTCACTAGCGAAGGAGATTGACGGAAACGTGTACAGATATGCGTCATACGCCGCCCGTATTTTGCCATTCGCATTATCCATGAAGACAACCGGAATAGCCATCAGAGTTGCCATGACGCCAGCATGTAGACGGTCAGTGATAACTAGGCGCCCTAGACCCAAGGTCCGCTGCGCCCCGGCCAAGCTCAGGAAGTTCATCGCGCGATAACTCACGGCTAGCGATCTGTAGCCGAGCACTCGAGCACGTCTGCTGTGGCGACCTAAGAGGAGCGGGGCGCGTACCAGGTCCCACGCTGGCTTTTGATAACCACCAAAGCCCCAGTCTCTCCGCACGGACGACCATCCGCTCGGTATGGGGGGATCTGAATATCGGGATCGCTCGTTATCCGTCCTCAATAGCTGAACGATGTCCACCTTCGGAGACCAACGGTTTCCCATGACGCCAGTCCCTAGCGCCATGTCTGGGCAAAGCTCGGTCGCGACGGAGGGAAAGGCGCTTTGGGCGAGTTCATAGCTTTTGCGATCTCGGACAAGAAGTCTGAAGTCGGGGTGGCCGCGTAAGACACTCGCCGTTCGATGCAGGTTTTCGTCGGAACCGAACTCGATGCTCTGCGGAAGCTGAACTATACGGGAGTCGGGAAAATCCGTAATTACCTTCTCGCGAAAAGCCTGGGTAACCGACCAACGATCGCCAAAACTACCGCCCCCAGAAAGGAGAATCACGCCGCGCCCAACGCGCTGCCGCAGAGCGCTAGGACTGTAGCGGTAACCATCTGCAACATATGCCACATCAAACCCAAGTTGCGCAAGGTAACGTTGTTGCCCTCGCCAAATCAGATGGTCGCCCGCGTTCGCGTGGGCGGGAAAATCGAGCAGCGCCAACTTGTGCGACTTCGGCTGGCCAATCGCCTGCGCCAACGTGCTCAACGTTTGCCTCTGGAGACGCTCGAGCTCGTTCATGAGTGTGCCTCCCGAATCTTCTCGGGAGGGTTTCTCCACAGCGAATGCAGCCCCTTCGGGAAGTACCTGGCGGCTTCTCGCCTCAGGGTCCGGGCTGTTACGTGCGGCCTCGACACAAAGCTCCTGTTAAGTCGATCGACCAACTGCCGGGCGTCGTCCTGCTGGCGGACCTCCACTCGCCTAAGCACGCTGCCAAAGCCCGGGTCCAAGCCGAACATGCTTCGGTAGCCAAGTCGACGGGCCATCGTTCGAACTTTTGCATCATGCTCCCCGAAAGGGAAGGCGATCATGTCCGGGGAGCGGAGCCCCTGATCCTCGAAAGCGACTGCACTAAGCCTGAGTTCGCGCTCTAGAGCGCCTGCTGTCAGCTGGGTTAGGTGAGCGTGCGTATGCGAGTGGCTGCCGATGAGCCAACCCACCGCCTCTAGTTGGCGTAGATCGCCCCATGACGCTAAGGGCATGTGGTCATCGAGCGATAGTTGGTCCCAGACGTTGCTTTTCCCAATGAAGGCGGTCGGCGCGAAGGCCACTGCGCTAGCCGCGTATGTCTCCAAAACGGGAAGGACACAGTCAGTGAGGTCGGCATAACAGTCGTCGAAGGTGAGCAGCACAGACCGGTCGGGGACCGAACCTGCACCAGCCGCGTACTCAGTGAACTCGCTGGGGCGGAGGATCGTAAACCCGGCCCGGACCAGTTGCTCCAGCTGGGCTGCAAACTGTGCTGGCGATACGGTGTACTGCGCGAGGCGGCGCGGCGGGGTATCCGTCACGGCGTGGTAGGCAAGGATGGCTACTCGCGGTTCAACACGAAGGCCCCCGGCCTCGGCAGCTCCGGCGAGGTACTCAACTTGCCTCCAGGCCAAAAATGCGCGCTGGGACCAGCGGCGCTGAGGGTAGGCCGAACTCAACGCAAGGACTGACTTTCTGACAGGGGGAAGCAGGTTCTTCCGGAGCATGTCAGAAGAGAGAGCGCCGACGACGGCACGCCCGACGGGAGAAGTTGCGCCGTGGGTCGAGCGGAGGTGGCTCCAGATCTGCGGATGGCGGCGAACTACGGTCGCGTCGGCTCGACCGGCCTCCCGCCACTGCTGCAAATTGCGCTTAGGAGAGACGTCGTACCACTGCCATGCAATCGCCTCCGACTCAAACGCAATGTGGATGCCTCGACTGGCGACCCGAGCGAGAAGGTCGGTGTCCTCCCCGCCAAAGGACCCCCCATCGGTGAGGCTCTCGTCAAATCCTCCAACGCTGAAGAAAACCTCGCTCGGGATACTGAAGTGCCCAGACAGCCAGTCAGCGGGCTCTACAGGTCCGGCACTGCTGGCCAACCGCTCGCGACGTGTTTTCGCCCAGCTGGTCAAGCTGCGAGTGATCACAGTTTGGGGGCTGTCCGGGTGGACCGGGATATCCCCCAAGGCAACGCCGGGGTTCTCTTCCTGGAATCGCCAGTGGGCCACAAGAGCGTTCTCGTGGACAATCATATCGTCATCGAGGAAGAGCAATATGCGACCGCGAGAAGCTCGGGCGCCTGCATTGCGAGCCGCCGAAGCTCCCCGATTCTCCTGCTCAATCGTGATAAGCGGCAGAGGCAAGTCGATCGAGCGAAGTGCATCAATCGATCCGTCGGTCGAGCCGTCCACGCAGACGATGATCTCGGTCGGTCCAGGCAGCGTGCACTTGGAAAGCGCAAGGACGGTCCGCACCACCGAGAGGCGCCTCTGGTACGAGGGGACTACCACGCTCATGGCCAGTGCTCTTGGCTCGTCCCTTGCCGACAGCCGGTCGTCGACCGCAGGCCGCAACATTCGCCCTCCCCCAGTGGCTGCGCAGCTCACGGCTTGACTTGCGCAGAAGACGGCTCTTCGCGAGTCGTATGCCACGTAGGACTACGAGCGAACGCCACTACTGGCAGCGCTGACGGTAGCGGACTACAACAGGATGCGGGGCCCTATGCAGCGCAGGTCACTGGGATGCGCCGGAAGGATCGTCCAGGCGGAGCACTCACCCGGGGAACGGCCGGCGGATAGACACGGTGCCGACCGCGTGGTACCCGGCTGCAGCTGAGGGCAGGAACGCCCGTTCGTACTTTGCATGCCAGTGGGAGCGAACGCCGTCTGCCGCATTCGTACTAGGTGGTTCGCCCGAAGGGACTCGAACCCCTAACCTTCTGATACGTAGTCAGATGCTCTATCAGTTGAGCTACGGGCGCCCGTCGCTGACGGAGTCGACGACGGTGTCGAGTGTAGCGGACGCGGCTGACGACCGGACGGATGCCCCACGAGGGGCGGCCCGGCCCCGTGCGCCCTCAGCCAGCCGCAGGTGCTCCGTCTGCGTGAGCCCGGTCGGGCCCGCCCGGCCGCATGTCGTTGAGCCCGCTCTGGGGACCGCCAGGTCGCTGCCCGTGGGCAGGGCGTACTGAACCTCGGGCTATGCCGGCACCGCGCCCCCCACCACGGACGACCTCGACCCTCATCTCCACGCTCCCCATGACGCACGACCTTGTCCCGGTGCATGGCGCGCTGCGGGGGGGCACCTCCGGTCGGAGGCCCCGCCCGAAAATACGTCGGCGGTTAGCCCATTCGACTAACGGCCCCACTCTTGGTCATTCGCAACGCTAGGCCATTAGCGGCATGACGATCGCTGTAGAGAAACGAGAACGGTGTTTCGTAAGTGCTTTGGCGTGCTCCTGGGCAGCCTCGTCACGCTGGCGGCCGCAGCCGGCCTGGCCCTGCCAGCCCCAGCCCACGCGAGTACCGCCCCGCTGTACGTCGCGCTCAGCGACTGCTCCAGCGCGGGCTGGGCGCGGACGACGACCCGGCGCAGACAACCCCGCTGACCAACGCCTACGACACCGCGTCCGGCGCCCGCCAGCACGCCTACGCGAGCTACCCGTACCTCCTCGCGGGCCCCCGCGGCTACACCTTGCGCGACGTCGCCTGCAGCGGCGCCGACGGCCGGCACATCCTCACCACGTCCCTGAACGGCGAGCCGCCGCAGATCCAGGCCCTCACCCCCGACGCCGCCCTCGTCACGCTCAGCGTTGGCGGTAACGACATTGGCTTCGGCGACGTCATCAAATGCGTCCTGATACCGATTGCACGGCCGGCTCTCCGGCCACCACCGCCGCCTACGACGCGAACTCCACCATCGTCCCGTCGCGGATGGCGAACGTGGTCACCGCGATCCACCAGAACGCCACGAACGCGCTGATCGCAGTCGGCGGCTATGCGCCGCTCATCCCGGCCTCCGGCGACTCGGGCACCTGCACTCCTACCGCACCCCGGACGAGATGCCGCTGATGAGCGACGTCGGCGCCAATCTGCACGCCGCCCTCAGCGCCGCCGTCGCCGCGGAGCGCACCGGCGCCCGCTACGTCGACCCGGGCGCTGCCGGCTCCCCCTTCACGGCCACGAGCCCCGCCGGCCAGACGGCCGATGCCTGCTCCATCTGGGACCAGCGCGCCGTCAACGGCCTCGTCACCATCGGGTCCTTCCACCCCAACCGCCTCGGCCAGCAGGACTACAGCGCTCTGGTGTCCGCCCAGGTGCCCGTCACCACGACGCTGACGATCACCGCCCTGGCAGGCATCACGGCCGGACCCCGACCGGACTCACCGCCACCGGCGCGCCGACCCCCGACGGCGGGACCGAAGCCTTCACCGACGGCGGCGGACGCTACCCGGCTGCACCGCCGTCGCGGTCACCGGCGGCAAGGCCACCTGCCCAGCGACCTTCGCCACCGCCGGCACCCACACCGTCACGGCCGCCTACAGCGGCACCGCCAGGTTCGCCGGCTCCGTCGGCCGCCTCACGGGCGCGGTCGCCGCCGGGTAACGCGGCGCAGCTGGCGCTCGCAGCCGATGAGTCCCGCTGCTCCGGGCCGTCGAAGAGCA
>JAODMX010000152.1 GCA_025464735.1 Frondihabitans sp.
TTCTGGCCGGTCGTCAACGGAGTCACGGCCCTGCCCAAGCTCTCCGCATTCCCGACCTCGTACCAGCGGATCGACCCGGCGTTCTGGGGTGGTCAGGAATCACAGATCGTGACCTGGTTCGACAACTCGATCAAGTAGAAGAGGGCCGAGAGCCATGACGCTCCGAGCACTGGCGCCGGACGAAACGGCCACCGCCGATCCCCTTCAGAACGAGGAGACCAGCAGTGGAACGCCGGAAGCCCCGGCACCGCAGCGCCGTCGCCATTCGCGACGACAGCGGCCGAGCGCCCTGACGGTCTTCTGGATCATCATCGCCGCCATCCTGATTCTGCCCATCGTCCTCTTCCTGGCCGTGGCGTTCAGCCCGCGACTTCTGGACCAGGGCACCCAGTGGTTCACGCTCTCGGCCTTCCAGGAGGCCCTCACCGGTCAACTCCTGACCGGCGTGCTGCATTCGCTCGGCATCGGCATCGCCACAGCGGTCCTCGCAGCCGCGATCGGGTTTGCACTGGCCTGGATCGTGCTCAGGACGGATGCTCCGGGCCGCCGGATCTGGACCGGCGTCGTCTTCGCCCTCCTCCTCACCCCGTCCTACCTCATTGCACTGGGTTGGGAGCGGCTCCTCGAACCGAGCGGCGTCCTGGACATCCTCGGCTGGAACGCCGTCGGACTTCGCGACGTGTTCTACGGACCGGTTGGCATCGTGGTCGTGCTGACTGTCAAGGGCATCCCGTTCGCCTACCTCGCCATCGCCAATGCGATGCGGGGCCTCGGACACGAGTTCGAAGACGCCCTGCGGGTTCACGGTGGCGGCCCCCTGGCCGCTGCGCGGCTCGTCGTGTCTCTGCTCAGCCCCGCGATCTGGGCGGCTCTCGCGATCGTCTTCGCCGAGTCGGTCAGCGACTTCGGAGTGGCGTCGACCCTGGCGAACGACTCGCATTTCACGGTGGCCACGTATTCGCTCTACACGGCCGTCCAGGCCTTCCCTGTTGACTTCCCCGTCGCCTCCGCCGTCAGCTGGGTGCTCCTCCTGCTGGTCGTGCTCGCTCTTCTCGCGCAGGGCAGGGCACTGGGCGGTCGAAGTTTCCGCGTCCTCGGCGGACGGAGTCGACCCGCCATGCGGCAGCGACTGTCCCGCACGGGCCGCCTGGGAACCTCCCTGTTCCTCGTCGTCCTCCTCGTTGTCGGGCTCGGCGTGCCCGCCTTCGGCGCCGTGTCCGCCTCGCTCATCGACGGTCTCGGATCCCTCGCCGGAAGCCACCAATGGGACCTCTCGAACTATCAGCGGGTGATTACGAGTCCATCTCTCAGCCAACCACTGCTCTATTCGGCGGGCCTCGCCTTCCTGACGGCCACAGTCACGGTGGCGCTGGGGACGGTCTGCGCGCGCCTCCTGGCGAGCAAGGGCTCGACGGTGGGGGGCCGGATCCTGGACCTCGTGCTGTTGGGGGCAGTCGCTCTCCCCGGCATCGTCTTCGCGGCGGGGTACATCTTCGCCTATAACCTCCCCCTGACGAACTCACTCGGCATTCATCTCTACGGGTCGTCCGCGCTGCTGCTCCTCGCGTACATCGCGACCGCGCTGCCGTCGACAGCGCGCGTGCTCGTCGGGACGATGAGTCAGATTCAGGAGTCGATGAATGAGGCCTCCAGAATCCATGGCAGCAACTCGGCCCGGGCGTGGCTGACGATCGTCCTGCCGATTTCCAGTCGGCCCCTCCTGTCCGCGTGGCTCTTGACCTACACCGCCACTCTGCTGGAGCTGCCGGTGTCGCAACTCTTAGCGCCGCCAGGCTCTCAACCGATCTCGGTCGGAATCACGAACGCCCTCGGCAAATACGACTTCGGCGGAGGGACAGCCATGGAGGTTCTCGCGATCCTTTCCGCGCTGGCCGTCGTCGGGGTCTGCTACCTCCTCTTCCGGCTCCTCGCACCCGTGGGCTGGCGAACCTTGGGAAAGGCACAATGACCGACACCACCGTCCTCAGCAGGACACGATCGGACTCTGACGGATCCCGCGGTCACCACGTTGAGGTCCGCGGAGCGCGCAAGCGGTACGGCGCCGTAGACGCACTGGCCGGTGTCGATCTCGACATCGAACCGGGACGTTTCCTCGTCCTGCTCGGCCCCTCCGGATCCGGCAAGACGACCCTCCTCCGAGGAATCGCCGGCATCGAGCGCTTCGACGAGGGCACGATCCGCTTCGGGTCACGTGCGATCAGCAATGAGCACGTGAATGTGCCCCCCGAGAAGCGCGACGTCGCGATGGTCTTTCAGGACTACGCCCTCTGGCCGCACATGACGGTCGAGCAGAACGTCCGCTATGCGCTGCGCCGGCGAAACCTGGGGACGTCACGGAGCCGCGAGCTTGCCGGTGATGCCCTCGAGCGGGTCGGTCTCGGCGACACGTCGGCGCGCTACCCGCACGAGCTCTCCGGTGGCCAGCAGCAACGGGTTGCCCTTGCCAGGGCGGTTGTTGCAGAACCGTCGCTGCTGCTCTTCGACGAACCGTTGTCGAATCTCGACGCCGACCTCCGGGAGCGCCTCCGAGTCGAGATCTCGACTCTCACGCGCGACTCGGGAGCGACCGCCCTCTACATCACCCACGATCAATCGGAGGCCTTCGCCTTGGCCGACGAAGTGGCCGTCCTCCGCAACGGCGCCGTGGAGCAGCGGGGAACGCCGGAGGATGTCTTCCGGCATCCCGCAACACCATTCGTGGCCGGGTTCACGGGTTTGGCCGGCGCTCTGACGGGAACACCGGTCGGTTGGGACTCGGAGTTCGTGCGGGTGCGACTCGGCGAGCACGATCTTCTTGCTCGCGGGGCGGAATCGATGCCACCCGGAATCCGCCTCAACGTTCTCATCCGTCCGACCGCGACCAGGATCCAGGCGATCCCGTCGAGTCACGAGGCGTCGGCCGCGCGCTCGCAGCCGAGCATTCCGGGACGCGTGATCGACGTTGCCTTCCGTGGCCGCGGCTACGACCACGTGGTCGAGACGGCCTACGGTCGCCTGACAGCCGTGTACGACGACCGTCCGTGGGCGCGGGATGCCCCGTGTCACCTGGCCATCGACCCGGACGGATGCCTCGCCTTCCCCGCAAACGCGTGACACCGCATGGGGTAATCTAACGACTGTTACAATTCATGAATAACACATCACCCTCAGATCGGGAGATCATCGCGTGACGAACGACCTTGCCCTTTTCCTTGCCGTCTTCCTTGCCTGCGTCGTCGAGTCCGTCGAAGCAACGACAATCGTGCTCGCGGCCGGAACGACTCGCGACTGGCGCTCAGCCCTTCAGGGAGTGGCCGGCGGTGTCATCGTGCTCGCCGTCGTCGTCGCGATCGCCGGGCCGGCGATCCAGTTGCTACCGCTCGACGCTCTCCGGGTCGTCGTCGGGGGGCTCCTGCTCGTCTTCGGCCTCCAGTGGATGCGAAAGGCGATCCTGCGGGCCAGCGGATACAAGCCGCTCCACGACGAGACAGCCATCTATCGGAAACAGGTCGCCGCTGCCGCTTCGGCCGGAACAAAGTCGCGATGGGTCGTTCGGGATTGGTATGCCTTCACGCTGTCTTTCAAGGGCGTCGTCCTCGAAGGCCTCGA
>JAODMX010000216.1 GCA_025464735.1 Frondihabitans sp.
CGGATGCACCCCGTGATCGCCGGCACCACCGCCGGCGTCGAGACCGATGTCCTCGGCCTGCACCTCGACAACATCCGTCAGACGCTCCTCGACCAGGTCGTCGCCGCGCACCCACGGCCCCAGTTCAAGGAACGGATCCTCGCCGCGTTCCACGACGGGTTCGCCGACCGTCCGGACAGCACCTTCGGCACCGTCAACGCCGACGTCCTCGACTACTTCACCCCGGGATTCGACCGCGGCAACTTCGTCGACATCATCCGCGGCTCCGCCTGGCCCAACTAACCAGGCCTCACTGACTTCCTACCGCCGGCAGGATCGCCGACTGCACCCGCAGCCGACCGAAGCAGCAGCTCGCACACCGTTCGAAAGGCACGCCATCATGAGCGACACCAAGCCCACCATCGTCCTGATCCACGGAGCGTTCGCCGACGCGTCCGGGTTCAACGGCATCATCACCCGCCTCGAGTCCGACGGCTACCCCGTCGTCGCCCCGCCGAACCCGCTGCGCGGCCTCACCTCCGACGCCGAGTCCATCCGCACCCGCGTCGCCGCGATCGAGGGCCCCGTTGTCCTTGTCGGCCACTCCTACGGGGGAGCCGTCATGGCCGCCGCCGCCGCGGGCCTGACTAACGTCATCGGGCAGGTGTACCTCGCCGCGTTCGGTCTCGACGTCGGTGAGAACTGCCGCGCCATCCAGGAAGGCTACCCCGTGTCCCTCCGCGCGACCGAGAACGCCCCGACGCCGTACGACGCGCCCGGCGCACCCAGCGGCCCTGACCTCTACATCAAGGAAGAGCGCTTCCGTGAGGCCTTCGCCGGCGACTCATCCGTCTCTACCGCCCGCGAGCTCTTCGCCACCCAGCGACCCCTCGCCGCGTATGCCTTGACCGAAGCCGCCACCGCCCGCGGCTGGGATACCACCCCCACCTGGTATCTGGTCTCCAGCGAGGACAATTCCATCCCGCCGAGGCTTCAGGAGTTCATGGCCGACCGGATGAACGCACACACCGAGACCATCAAAGGCTCCCACACCGCGTTCATCGCCCACCCCCACAAAGTCGCCCGCTTTATCCAGCACGCCGTCACCGACTTCACCAACCACCACACCGCATAGGCCCACCCACCGACGGGGCCAACCTTGACCGAGGTTGGCCCCATCGGTGGATATGACGATCACCGAGAACTTAGCCGCGGTCCTCTAACTCGGCGAGGGTCTCATCCGGCTACCGTTCATGCGACGACCATCGACGCTGAAATGACGGCGGTTATCAGGCCGCCCCTGCGAACGCCATAACCTCTCGAAAGAGAGGAGTTCCACGGCAGGATGCACAAAGTGCTAAGAGCAACTCGACGTCTGGGGGCCACTTCATTCCGACCCCGTGCTGCGCCAGTTCTCCGCACACATCGGCGGCGCTCAACGGACTCGAGAAATTGACGTTCTTCGGCCTGGAACGAATCCCTCTCCTGTCTGCCCCGCAACTGCAGCGGGTCAAGAACGCTGTGGATGTTCACAAGAGCCTGGGCGGTTTCATCCAGGTCGCGGTGCCGTTCTGGCCCCTCGGCACGCCGGGGTGGAGTGACGAGTGGCTCGCGCTGGGCCTCCGGCATCAGGGGAGGAACGTCGTGGCGTGGGTAGCGCGTCGGGATCCGCGTCGGGCCGCCTTCGTCTCCCGGTGCTGTGGTCGTGGAGTGGTTCGACGGGACCTCGTAGCTCCGATCGGGGGCCAACGAGCACCGTGAATGCTGCGACCCATCTTGGGCCTGCGTCCACCGCTCGGGATCGGCCAGAATGTGGTCATGAATCCTTGGCTGTACGTCCTGTCTGCTGTGGGGCTGATCGTCCTAGCCATCAGCTGGGTGGACCGGCATAAGCGCCAGGCCGGCGAGCGGTGGAGTTGGTCACGTGCCCACGGCGGCTTCACGCGCGGACGAGTCCTCGAAGGGATTGGCGAAGCGAAAGCTCGGGCTGTAGAGGACCCATGTCCACTCGCACCGAACGCGTGAGTTAGGCGGAGTTACTGTCCGTCTTGATTCTGCTGTTCGGCCGCGATCCGGGCGGCCTCGTCGGACAGGATCCGATCTGCTTCGGCGTTGACCCGCTGCGCCTCGTAGTCGGAGATGAACCTGTCGGCGTTCTCCCGCGAGACGGCGTAGCTGGTGCCGCAATAGGCGCACGACACCGAGTACGTGCCGTGGCCGAACGGGAAGATCGGCGCAAAGAACAGCGTGAACCAGGTGCGACGACGGACCAGCCGCTGGCCGGCTTCGCGATGGCACGTTGCGCAGACAAAGATGAGCAGCGCAACGACCTTGGACGTCGTGCGTGACCCGAAAATAATCATCGTGAATCCCCCTGAAGTTCAGTCTGTCGATCGAGACGGCCGTCGAGCTGGGCAAGCCGCACCTGCGCAACGAGGCCGCCGCGTATGAGCGAGACGCACAGTTCTTGCGGACAATCCGCGTCGCTGCCATATCCGGTCCGTCAGTGTGATCCAGCTGCATCGCGTAGAACCGGACTCAGCCGAGGCGATAATCGTCCCGGTCCCTCTGGTCATCGGTCCAGCTCAGGATGTCGCCGGGCTGGCACTGAAGTACGTGGCAGATGGCGTCGAGCGTGGTGAGGCGCACCGCTCGCGCGCGTCCGTTCTTCAGCACGGCGACGTTCGCCGGAGTAATGCCGATCGCGTCGGCGAAGTCACCGACCGACATCGCGCGCTCCACGAGGAGTCGGTCGATGTGGATGCGAACGGTCACTCAGACCACCTCGTCGAGTTCACCGTGCATTGCGACCGCGCGGTGCAGGAGTGACCGCATCACGAGGAGCACGAGGGTGATCGTCACCCCCACGGGCACTGCCGCTTCGACGAGGAGGAACAACTGCGGCGGTCCTGGGATGAAGAAGAGTGTCACGATTACCAGCAGTGTCGCGACCACCACCGTGATCACGAGCGCATCGACCAATCGGAGGGCCGATGGATGGAAGATCCGGTCGGCGCGGATATGGCCGACCAGCACGCCAGTGACGACGAGTAGCACCTCGATGCAGACGCCGAACGCGAGGGCGACCGCGACGAGTTGGCCCTGCACCGGGACGAGTTCGGGGAGGAATTGAGCCAGCTCATCGGCGCTCCCTGCAGCGCTGAGCGCGCCGGCAGCGACCAAGATCGCCAGCGCGCCGAGTGCGCCCCAGGTGAGCCAGGTCATGATGCTGGACAGGCCGTTTGGACGATTCATGTATTGATTATCGACAAGTATCTATCGATAAACAATCGAATCGGCCGCCTAGACAAACGAGGATTGCCACCCGGACAGGGGCGAGTGGTTAGCGCGACCGCACCGAAATAATGATGCACATGAGGAATTCGTCTGACGAGCGACTGCTCGCGGGGCCATCCGCGCTCGCGTGGTTTCGTGCGGCGCTGGTGAGCATGATTGGCCTGGCCATAGGAACCCCGGGTTTCGTTGTGTTCGCAATCGTTGAGCGTGCTGCTCGAGGCACGGCATCGGACGTGACCTGGCTGTTGGCATTTCATCTCAGCATTGGCCTGCTTTATGCGGCCCTTCTCGGCGCCGTCCTGTTCGGTAGTCTCTTCTCCGCGAAGACTCGACGCGAATTGATTCGCGGATACACGACGATGCCACGGGAGAAGAAAGCCGTCGATGTGGTCGACCCCAGGACGGGCGACGTGCTTCGTCCGGCGATGGCACCGGCCTTAGCCACGCGGGCCGACGTCCGCCGCGCCAGGGCCGACATTCGCGTTCCGTGGCGGAGCCGAGAACGACCGGATCCAGAACGGCAGGAACCCGTCAAGGTGCGGACGATCGCTG
>JAODMX010000212.1 GCA_025464735.1 Frondihabitans sp.
TCGGAGCGGCACCCGTGGATGTCGCCGATCGCGTCGAATGGTCCGTGCTCCTCGCGGCGGTCGGTGAGCAGTGGCTCCCGAACGAACTCCGCGGCGGCGATCTCATCGAGGCCTGACAGTACATGCACGCGGCGGAACCCCTCCTTGCCGAGGTGCTTGAGGGAGCGGCGGAGCTGGTCGTGTTGCCGCTTCACCACGGAGGCGCCGAACGTGCGGTCGGAACGCTCGACGTTGCGCGCGACGCACACGCTCTGCGGCACGTCCAGGACCACGGCGACGGGCAGCACATCGTGTTCGCGGGCGAGCGATATGAGGGATCGTCGGGCGTCTGGTTGGACGTTGGTTGCGTCGATCACGGTCAACAGTCCGGCGTCGAGTCGCTTGCCGGCGACGAAACGCAGCGCTTCGAAGGCGGCGGGCGTGGCGGCCTGGTCGTTTTCGTCGCCAGACACGAGACCGCGGAAGAAGTCGCTCGACAGTGTCTCGAACGGCCCGAAATGCGTGGCAGCGAACGTTGACTTGCCGGAGCCGGAGGCTCCGATGAGCACGACGAGCGACATGTCGGGGATGGGGAGGCGGGTCATCGGCGGGTCGCCTTTCGGAACAGAGCGAGTTGGGTGGGCGAGCCAAGCACAGGGTGGACGTCGCCGACGGTCCGGTACTCGACCGTGTAGCCGTTGCGGGCGCCGACACCGTCCGCCCAGGTCGCGAACTCGGCGCGTGACCACTCGAACCGGTGGTCGGCGTGCCGGAACTCGCCCGCGGGCAGCGAGCCGAAGAGTGCGTTGTAGTCGCTGTTGGGTGTCGTGACGACGATCGCCTGCGGGGCGGCTGCCCCGAAGACCGACGATTCGAGGGCAGGCAGGCGCTCCGGGTCGACGTGCTCGATGATCTCCATCAGCACCAGCGCGTCGAGGTCTTTGATGCGGTCGTCCTGGTACGTGACAGACGACTGCAGCAACCGCACCCTCTCGCGTTGCCGGTCGCTCGCCTCGCGAAGGTTGAGCGCACGCTCGGCTCGGGCAAGGACGCTCGCCGAGACGTCGGTGCCGATCACTGTCGTGAATGCCGGATCCGTGACCAGGCGCCGGAGGAGCGCGCCCTCACCGCACCCCACGTCCGCCACCGTGTGCGCTTCGACGTCGCGGAGCGCGGCGATCACCGCGTCCGCGCGCTGGGGTGCCAGCGGGGCCGGGCGTGCCTCGGCAGCGTCGTGCCCGGGAGTCGGCGCTGGCTTGAGTATGTCGTCGAGCGCGCTCAGCCGGGCATCGATAGCCAGCAGCTCCGTCGCCTGCTCGACCATCGACCGCTGGTGCGCCAGGTAGCGGCGGGTGATGAGCTCACGCTCCGGGTGGTCGGGCAGCCAACCGTCACCGGCGCGGAGCAGCTTGCCGACCTCGTCATCGGACACCCAGTAGTGCTTGGCGTCATCGAGAACCGGCAGCAGCACGTAGAGGTGGCGCAGAGCCTCGCCGAGTCGGACGTTGCCCCGCAGCGAGACGTCCACGTATGCCGAGTCACCCCACTCGGGGTAGTCCGGATCCAGCGGAATCGCCGTTGCGTCGACCGTCCAGCCGAGCGGTTCGAACAGTCGCGAAATCAGGTCTTCGGCGTCATGACCGCGGGAAGGCACGGCCGCCACCGTCATCTCCAGCGGCAGGCGAGCTGCCGCCAACTCGGGGAACGACTCGCTGGTGCCGTTCATCGCGGTGCGGAAAACTTGCCCGAGCGCCGCGGCGACCATCGACGAGGACGCGTACGGGCGGTCGTTCACATAGCGCGCGAGCGTCGCCGAGTCGCTTCCTCGGAATCGCTTGTCGCGGACCAGGCCGATCGCATCGACTTCGAGAAGCATCGCCACGGTGCAGCGCTCGTCTGACACCTCAGGGTAGAAGACGTGCGCTGTTCCGACGCTGAGCGAGAATGCCTGTGCACGATCGGGGTGCTTGCGGAGAAGGTGGCTCAGGTTGGACGCGGTAGGCGCAGTCGAGGTGACAGTGACGAGCATAGAGATCCTTGGATCGGTCGGACGGTAGCCGATCAGTCTAAGGCTCACCGACAGCGCGCATCGAGCAGGATCCGAGAAGCGCGGCTCCGGACCGCGAGCTAAAGTCGCGGTCATGACAATCGCACTGCAGTACTGCAACATCACCGTCAACGACGTCGATGAGTCGATCGAGTTCTACCGCGACGCCCTGGGACTCACTGTGAGTAACGACGTCGCGGGAGGCGGATTCCGCTGGGTCACTCTCGCCAGCCCGATACAGCCGGGAATCGGGATCGTGCTCTCCGAGCCGCACGCCGGACGCACGGAGGCCGACGGCGATGCGATGCAGGAGCTCCTCACCAAGGGCGTCCTGCCGATGCTCGTCTTCTCGACCAACGACGTCGACGCGCTCTTCGAGACGGTCAGTGCGACGGGTGCCGAGGTGCTCCAGGAGCCGATCGATCAGCAGTGGGGCCCACGCGATTGCGCGTTCCGCGATCCGTCGGGCAACACCGTGCGCATCTCGCAGTCACCCGCGGCCTGACCGACCGGCACCCTGCCAGACTGCCTCGATGGAGATCGATGTCGCCCTCGTGTCCGCCCTCGTGGCGGAGCAGTTCCCGGAGTGGTCGGACCGTCCGGTGGTTCCTGTCGAGCGGGGCGGGTGGGACAACCGAACGTTCCGCCTTGGCGACGACCTGAGTGTTCGGCTCCCGAGCGCGGCGCACTACGTGCCCCAGATCGAGAAGGAGCAGCGCTGGCTTCCGCTGTTGGCGCGGCACCTGCCGCTGCCGATCCCCGCTCCCGCGGCCCTCGGGCGACCGAACGATTCCTTTCCGTTCCCCTGGTCGGTGTATCGCTGGATCCGGGGGCACGAGGCATCGTCCGCCCCGCTCGTCGACGGGGTGGGCATTGCCGCGGATCTCGCCGCATTCCTCGCTGCCCTCCAGCAGATCGACACGACCGGCGCTCCCGAACCGGGCGAGCACAACTTCTTTCGCGGCGGTTCCCTGACCGTCTACGACGCGCAGGCGCGAGAGGCCATCGCGGCCCTCGCCGGAACGGGAACGTTCGACGCCGACGCAGCCGAGGCGGTGTGGGACGCTGCACTGGCCGCGAAGTGGACCGGCCCTCCGGTGTGGTTCCACGGGGACGTCAGTACCGGCAACCTGCTGGTCGACGATCTGGGCGCGCTCTCGGCCGTCATCGACTTCGGCGGTATGGGCGTAGGCGACCCCGCCTGCGACCTCGTCATCGCGTGGCAGCTCTTCGACGACGAGTCGCGGGAGATCTTCCGCAGGCTCGTGCCCGGAGATGACGGCGTCTGGGCGCGAGCCCGAGGCTGGTCCCTGTGGAAGGCGATGATCGTGGCTGCGGGATTCTCGGGCACGGTGTCGCCGCCGCCGGGTCGCTCACGAATGGTGATCGAGCGCGTGCTCGACGACCATCACCGGTACGCCTGACCGGCGACGTTCGGGTCAGGCCGGCCGGAACCGAAGCGCCGACCACACCTCGTCGAGGGAGATCTGACGAACCGGGCGGGTTCCCAGCTGCCGCAGATGCGCGGCGAGGGAGTCGCGGGCCAGATCTGTTCCGAGCTGACCCGCCTTCGGATACGCCACCCAGGTGAGGTGATCGCTCTGGGCCGATGCGGCGATCCGCGCCTCCTGCGTCTGGAGGATTTCGCGGTTGGTCACGAACACGAGAAGCGCGGCGTCGTCGCTCGGTTCCGACGTCACGTCGATGCCGCCGAGGAGGGGCAGGATCTCGTCGGGGACGAGGGCGGCCTCGACCGCCTGGCCCGGTTTCAACTGGAGTTTCGCACGCAGTTCCACGGCAACACCCTAGACGCTCCGGGGAGCTGGGCCCGTGCTCTCGCGGATGATCAGAGTTCGGGGGTCCGCAGCGACGTTCGTGACCGGCTTCCCCTCGATCGCGTCGAGAAGGAGGGCAGCCGCCTTGGCTCCGAGAGAGCGGGGCGACGTCGAGACCGTCGTGAGCGACGGGCGAATGTACGTGCCGAGGGCCGTGCCGTCGAAGCCTGCGACCGAGAGATCGCCGGGAACGTCGAATCCCAGGTCGCCCGCACGGGCCATGAATCCGGCGGCCGTGAGGTCGTTGGCGCAGAAGACGGCCGTCGGGCGGGAGCCGGCATCCTGTGAGTCGGTGAGGAGCGCCGAGGCGGCCGCGGCCCCACCGGCGTAGGTGAAGTCGCCCTCGACGACGATGTCGTCGCGAATGCCCCGCGAACGGAGCGCGGCTCGCCACACGTCTCGCCGCTGATTGGCGTGGACGAACTCCGCCGGGCCGCTGACGTGCGCGAATCGCCGATGCCCGAGCGAGTAGAGGTGGGAGACGAGGTCGTGGAGGGAGGCGGTGTTGTCCTGGACGACGGCGGGGGACCACTCGCTCGGCGACTCCGTGATCGCAACGGCCGGCAACTGGAGCTCGCGAAGGAGGGGGAACCGGGGATCTTCGACCGTGATCTCCGAGAGGAAGACACCGTCGACCCGGCGGTCGAGCGCCATTCGCCGGTAGCGGTCGGTGTTCTCGTCGGCCGTCGTGCTCATCTGCAGAACGAGCGCGTAGCCGCGGCCGGCCAGGACCGACTCGATGCCACCGAGGAACCCGCCGAAGAACGGGTCCTCTTCGAAGACGTCGGGGTCGCGACTGACGATGAGCCCCACGGTGTAGGCACGCTTGGCCGACAGGCTCTTTCCGCGGAGAGAGGCGACGAAGCCGAGGTCGCGTGCCGCCTCCTGGATCCGGATCCGGGTGGCCTCCGAGACACCGGGGCGATCGTTGAGGGCGCTCGAGACGGAACTGATGGCGACTCCGGCGCGTTCCGCCACGTCGACGATGGTCACTCGACGAGTCATCTCTGCCGCCTTCCGGCACCCCGGTGGTGCATTCTCCCAGCCTAACCGAAGCGTTTCGGTAATTGTGGTGTATGGTCGTCTTTGCCGAAACGTTTCGGTGTTTGTGAACGAAGGAGTTCAGCATGGCACCCCACTTCCTGCCCCGTCGTCGCTCGTCCACACGAGTGCTGGCGGCAGCATCCGCTTTCGCGGTCATGATCGCCCTGGCGGGTTGTTCGAGCGCCGGGGGATCGGGCACCGCGTCGGGTGGCACCCCCAGCGGCACCCTGAACATCGCCGTCTCGAGTGGAGATGCTTCTGACGCGGCCTTCAAGGCGATCAACGCCTCGTTCGAGAAGAAGTACCCGAAGGTGAACATCAAGTTCAGCTCGATTCCGAACAACAACTACCCGGCCGCGAAGTCGTCCCGGTTGACCGCGAACAACGTCGACATCCTGATCGCCGCGCCCACGCAGTTGCCGAAGTACGTGAGCAAAGGCTCGGAGTCAGACGACTCGCTCGCGGCCGACAATGGTGTCTTCCTCGACCTGACCAAGCAGCCGTTCATGAAGGACTACACGCCGAGCCTTCTGAAGTCGCTCGCGTACAACGGCAAGCAGTACACGGTGCCGACCGGGGTCAGCTACTACACGGGTGTCTTCTACAACAAGACGATGT
>JAODMX010000215.1 GCA_025464735.1 Frondihabitans sp.
CCCGCGCCTCCACTGAAGGGGCGCGGGGCGTTGAAAAACCGCTATCAGACCAGCGACCGCAGAACGTACTGCAGGATCCCGCCGTTGCGGTAGTAGTCGGCCTCACCGGGGGTGTCTATCCGGACGACCGCGTCGAACTCGACGGTCTGCTTGCCCTCGGGCGAGTGCTCGGTGGACTCGGCTGTGACATGCACGGTCTTCGGAGTCGTGCCCTCGTTGAGTTCGGTCAGGCCCGAGATGCTGATGCTCTCGGTGCCGTCGAGCCCGAGCGACGCCCAGGTCTCGCCCTGCGGGAACTGCAGCGGCACGACGCCCATGCCGATGAGGTTCGACCGGTGGATCCGCTCGAAGCTCTCGGTAATGACGGCCTTGACGCCGAGAAGCGAGGTGCCCTTGGCCGCCCAGTCGCGCGACGAACCCGAGCCGTACTCCTTGCCCGCCAGAATGACGAGAGGCGTGCCTTCGGCCTGGTAGTTCGCGCTGGCGTCGTAAATGAACGACTGCGGTGCATCCGGCTTCGTGAAGTCGCGCGTATAGCCACCCTCGACGTCGTCGAGGAGCTGGTTGCGAAGGCGGATATTGGCGAACGTTCCGCGGATCATGACCTCGTGGTTGCCTCGTCGCGAGCCGTAGCTGTTGAAGTCCTTCCGGTCGACTCCGTGCTCCGTCAGATAGTGGCCGGCCGGGCTGTCGACTTTGATGGTCGATGCCGGGCTGATGTGGTCGGTGGTGACCGAGTCGCCCAACTTCGCCAGGACGCGGGCGCCGCTGATGTCGACGACCGGGGACGTCTCGATCGTCATCCCGTCGAAGTACGGGGGCTTACGGACGTAGGTCGACTCTTCGGACCACTCGAAGGTGGCGCCCTCCGGCGTGGGCAGTGTCTGCCACCGCTCGTCGCCATCGAAGACACCGGCGTACTCGTGGGTGAACATGCCGGTGTCGATCGACTCGTCGATCGTCTTCTGCACTTCGGAGGCCTCCGGCCAGATGTCGCGGAGATAGACCTCGGTGCCGTCGTCGGCGGTGCCGAGCGAGTCGTTCTCGAAGTCGAAGTTCATCGACCCGGCAAGGGCGTAGGCGATGACCAGGGGCGGCGACGCGAGGTAGTTCATCTTGACGTCGGGGTTGATGCGGCCCTCGAAGTTCCGGTTGCCGGAGAGCACCGCCGTGACGGCGAGGTCGTTGTCCTGCACCGCGGCGGAGATCTCGTCGAGCAGCGGGCCCGAGTTGCCGATACAGGTCGTGCAGCCGTAGCCGACGGTGTAGAAGCCGAGGTCTTCGAGGTAGCCCGTGAGGCCGGCCTTCTCGTAGTAGTCGGTGACCACCTTGGATCCCGGAGCGAGCGTGGTCTTGACCCACGGCTTCGCCTTCAGGCCCTTCTTGCTCGCGTTCCGAGCCAGAAGCCCGGCAGCCAGCATGACCGACGGGTTCGACGTGTTGGTGCACGACGTGATGGCGGCGATCGCGACCGCGCCGTGGTCGAGCGTGAAGGCGGACCCGTCGTCGAGCGTGACCGAGGTCGGCTTCGACGCGGTCTGCGGCGCGTTGGAGGTGAGTGCCTGCGTCTGCAGCTGGTGAGCGGTCGTCTCGTCTTGCGCCGTGAATCCGACGGGGTCGGAGGCGGGGAACGTGCCCTCGACAGCGTCGTCGACACCGGAGTGGCTGACGGTCGCGTAGTTGGCGAGGTCGGTCTCGAACTGCGACTTGGCGACGGTCAGTTCGATCCGGTCCTGCGGACGCTTCGGGCCGGCGATCGACGGGACGACGGTGGCGAGGTCGAGCTCGAGGTATTCGCTGTAGATGGGCTCGCGTGAGGGATCGTGCCAGAGCGTCTGGGCCTTGGCGTAGGCCTCGACCAGGGCGACCTGCTCGTCGCTGCGACCCGTCAGGCGCAGGTACTCGAGCGTGACGTCATCGATCGGGAAGATCGCGGCCGTCGAACCGAACTCGGGGCTCATGTTGCCGATCGTGGCGCGGTTGGCCAGCGGTACCTCGGCGACGCCGGCACCGTAGAACTCGACGAACTTGCCGACGACACCGTGCTTGCGCAGCATCTGGGTGATGGTCAGCACCACGTCGGTCGCGGTGACGCCGGTGGGAATAGCACCGGAGAGCTTGAAGCCGACAACCTTCGGGATGAGCATCGAGACCGGCTGGCCCAGCATGGCCGCCTCGGCCTCGATACCGCCGACGCCCCAGCCGAGCACGCCGAGGCCGTTGACCATGGTCGTGTGCGAGTCGGTGCCGACCAGGGTGTCGGGGTAGGCGCGGAGGACGCCGCCAACCGTACGGGTGTAGGTGACCTGAGCCAGGTACTCGATGTTGACCTGGTGGACGATACCGGTGCCCGGCGGAACGACCTTGAAGTCTTCGAAGGCGGTCTGGCCCCAGCGCAAGAACTGGTAGCGCTCACCGTTGCGCTCGTACTCGAGTTCGACGTTGCGCTCGAGCGCATTGTCCGTGCCAAAGAGGTCGGCGATGACCGAGTGGTCGATGACGAGTTCGGCCGGCGAAAGCGGGTTGATCTTCGTCGGGTCGCCGCCGAGGTCGGCCATGGCCTCGCGCATGGTGGCGAGGTCGACGATGCAAGGGACGCCGGTGAAGTCCTGCATCACGACGCGTGCGGGGGTGAACTGGATCTCGGTGTCGGGCTCCGAGGTGGGAACCCAGGATCCCAGGGCCGTGATCTGCGACTGGGTCACGTTCGCGCCGTCTTCGGTGCGAAGGAGATTCTCCAGGAGGACCTTGAGGCTGAAGGGCAGCTTCTCGGCGCCAGGCACCGCAGCGATGCGGAAGACCTCGTACGTGGTCTCGCCGACCGTGAGTGTGCTCTTCGAGCCGAAACTATCTACGTCTGACACGTGCGTCTCCCTTGCTGCTGATGCCTTGGATGCCGTGCCCATCTTTCTGGTCGGGCGCGACCTTGCACCACCAAGGCCAGCCTAAGTCCGAGGCGGCCCCGTGGCACGACCGAAGTCATTTATCTTGATGTCGAGATAAACCTATCACCCCGTTATCCTTGCCGCATGGTTGACGCGGCGCGAAACGACCTGCTCGTGCGAAAGCTGGACGCGGGTACCTGGCCTGCGTTTGCTCGGCTCGTTGAGGCGAACAACGGCGTTTGGGGCGGTTGCTGGTGTCTCGCGTTCCAGATCAAGTCGTCGACCGAGCTGACCTGGGACGAGCGGCGTGCCGAGAAGGAGCGCCGAGTCCACGCCGGAACAACGCACGCGTCTCTCGTCTTCGAGGGCGATGAGTGCATCGGCTGGTGTCAATACGGGTCGCCCGACGAGCTTCCGGAGGTCAAGAGCAAGCGCCGATACGACGCGGGCCTCGTGGAACCTCCGACCTGGCGCATCACCTGCTTTTTCACCGGCAAGGGCCACCGTCGTCGCGGCGTCGCCGATGCCGCACTCGGCGGAGCTCTCGCCGAGATAGCCGCCCTCGGCGGCGGGACAGTCGAGGGCTACCCCGAAGAGACCGACGACCGGAAGGTCTCCGGCTCGTTCCTGCACACGGGACCGATGGCTGCATTCGAGAGGCATGGCTTCACGCGCACCCGAGCCGTCGCGCCACACCGCTGGGTCGTCACGCGCACTGTGGAACCAGCTCAGACGTGAGCGATCGCGATCGGTAAATGCCGAGGCGGCTACGACTGCCCAGCAGTCGCCTACGCGTCGCCGTCCGCGCTGCGGGCCGCATAGACCGTGCGCACGAGGAGCCAGGTCACCCACAGCATCGCCGCGTAGAGCGGCACGCCCGTGATCAGCTTGATCCCGCCAAGCAGGGTCGCTTGCCCGGCGAGATAGAGCGGCACCTCGATGGCGAGCCGAACGGCGAAGAGCAGGACCCACAACCAGGTCGTCAGGGTCAGGACGCGGCGCTTGGCCCGGTCGTCACGCCAGGAACCGCCCTCGTTCGTCACCAGACCGACCACGATGCCGATCAGCGGCCACCGGGCCGCGAGAGTACCGAGAAGCACCACGATCGAAACCGTGTTGATCACGATGCCGGGCAGGAAGTTATCGACGGCCCGACCCGAGATCAGAGCCAGTACCGCCGAGATCGCGATGCCGAGCAGCCCGGCAACCGCCTGAGGGACCGGGCCGCGCTGGACCGCACGCACGACGACGAAAATCACACCGAGGACGACGGGGAAGAGTACCGACGGCAGCAGCTGCTGGGTGAACGTGTAGATGACCAGGAACGCGAGTCCGGGCAGGATCGACTCGACCAGGCCCCGGACTCCACCGATCGCCGCCAGGAGGGCATGGCCGGTCGGCACCTCGCCTGGGGCCACCTGGCTGATGCCGGCGCGCTGGGCGGCAGCCCGGAGCTGCGCGGAGAGCGACGTCACGGAAGCCTCGTGGTCGTCGGGGCTGTGCTGCTCGTCGGGGTCGTGCTGCGCGTCGGGCGAGGGGGTGGTCATCGGACAGTCAGACGACCTGCGGCGCCGGATCGGTCGGGTTCGCCTTCGGCATGTGCAGCGGGATGAGGTCACGGGGCGGCATGGGCTCGTTGCCCCGGACGACGACGACACTGCGGAAGAGCTCTTCGATCTTCTCGGCGGCCTCGGGGTGGACTGTCGCATCGCCGGCGATCACGCCGCGAAGGAACCAGCGCGGCCCATCGACACCGACGAAGCGGGCAAGACGCGAGGTTTGACCCGCGACAGCGCCCTCGGAACCTGCTGCGAGAGGGATCTCAGCGCGGATCTCGGGCCCGAACGGCCCATCGACCTCCTCGGTCGTTCCGCCCTGCTTGCGAATCTGGTCGGCGATCTGCTCGCGGATCTCATGCCAGAGCCCCGTCGACCGAGGAGCGGCGAACGGTTGCACCTGGAGCGTCGACTTGGCGAAGTCGAGCCCGACCGCCACGACGCGCTTCGACCCCTCCTCGACCTCGAGGCGCAGGTGGAGCCCCTCGCGGGGAACGACCTTGACGCCGCCGAGGTCGACGTAGGGTCGCACGGGGTTCGCCTCGGTCTCGTCGAGCGGGCCCTCCTCGGCACGGTCTTCCGGGGCCGACTTGTCGTCGAGGATGAGCTCGACCTCGGCCTCGTCGAGATTCTCCGCGAGTTCCGCGTCGTCGGCGTCGTCCTCGACCGCAACGACGTCGGATTCCGCGATCTCGATCTCCGCCAGCTCTTCGGCGGCCTTCTGCCTGGACTTCCTGCTCACTTGCTGCCTCCTGGCGTGGTTGATGGCCCACTCGCGTGGGAATAGCCCGTCGAGCCGAAACCGCCCTCGCCTCGAAGGCTTTCGGGAAGTTTCTCGACCGGGATGAAGGTCGCCCGGACCACGGGCATGACGATCAGCTGAGCGATCTTGTCTCCGGTCTGGATCTCATAGTCGAGTGACGGGTCGGTGTTGAGAAGAGTGACCTTGATTTCACCGCGGTAGCCCGCGTCGACCGTACCGGGAGCATTGAGCACCGTGATGCCGTGCTTCGCGGCCAGGCCGGAGCGCGGCACGACGAAGGCCGCGTACCCGTCAGGAAGCGCGATCGACACTCCGGTCGAGATGAGTGCCCGATGACCCGCGGCCAGCGTCAGAGTCTCGGCCGCAAGGAGGTCGGCGCCGGCGTCACCGGGGTGGGCGTAGGTGGGCGTCACGGAAGTGTCGTGCCCAGCCGCGGGGGCGAGGAGAACGTCAAGGGTCTGAGTCACGTGTCGAGGGTAGTGCAGAAGTCTGGTCGAATAGTCTCATGACCCCGTACCGCGAACGCCTCGTTCCCCCGCCTCAGATGTTCCTCGCCGTCTTCCTCGTCGTGCCGGCCGGCATCCTCACCTTCCTCCCCATCAACGTTCTCGTCGGCTTCATCGTGGGCGGCGGCCTCTTCATCGCCTTGGCGATCGCACTCGTCTTCGGCTCGCCGATCATCGCCGTCGACGATGCGGGGTTCCACGCCGGCCGCGCCACGCTCTATCCCTCAGAAATGGGAACGACCGCCGCTTTCCTTGATGCGGAAGCGACGGCCGAACGGGGTCCGCGCCTTGACGCGCGAGCCTGGACCTTGTTTAGGGGCTGGGTTCATCCGGTGATCAAAATCGAACTGACCGACCTGTCGGATCCAGCGCCCTATTGGCTTGTCTCGACGAGGCACCCGCAGAAAGTGACGCGGGCGATCGACGAGATCAGGCCGCGCACTCCAGGCAAATAGGCCCGAGCTTCGACTCGTGGTCGAGCTGCGAGCGGTGTTTCACGAGGAAGCACTCGACACAGGTGAATTCGTCGGCCTGCGGGGGCAGGACGACGACGTCGAGGTCGAGATCGGAGAGATCTTGCCCGGCGAGTTCGAAGCTGCCGGGGTTGTCGGCGTCATCAACGTCGAC
>JAODMX010000233.1 GCA_025464735.1 Frondihabitans sp.
AGGATCCTGCGCCAACGATTCGCTGTGGACCGAACCCAGCGTCTGCTCGGCGAGGATCGTCTGCGCGTGAGCGGGAGCGAGGGGATCGCGGCCGCGGCGAAGGTCGGCGGTGAGGGTGGAACGCGGGCGCCAGCGGGCGACCGAGCGGACCAGGGCGCCCACAGCGCCCGGCGGCAGCGCGGTGAGGTTGTCGACATGGCGCAGCTCGAGGAGGCGCATCCCCAGAGTCCGACCCGTGCTGCCGACCGCGAGAACGAGCACGGTCGCGACCACGACGGCGCCGAGGATCGCTACGCCGACGACGACGGCGATCTTGCCCGGAGCGAGCCCCAGGCCAACCGCTGCGCCGGCCAGGATCGCTGCCCCGAGAAGGACGGCCCCGGCGTCGAGCGCGAGGGCCGCCTGCTTGCGTGAGGCTGTCGCCTGGACCACCCCGGCGAGCAGCCCGCCGGTCTGCGAGAGGGCGCCACCGCTTGCGGCGGGGTACTGCCTGGCACCGCAGGTCGTGCAGAAGAGGTCGTCGGCGGGCAGGATCTGGGCGCACCGAGCACAGCTGAGTGAACCCAGCAATGCCCCACTCATGCGCGCCTCCCCTGAATTGTCCGCGTTATGAGAAACCTATGGTAACGGCTCCGGTGGTCTGCTTTTCGGCGCTGAAATCGGGGGACGGAGTGCTGTCGGCATCTCGGGGGACAATTCGGAACTGAGGTTGCATCACACAAAATCGTGCCGCAGGATGGTCCATGACCCCCGTTCTTGGGCCAGCCGATGGGCCATGGGGCGACCTGACGCACGATCGAAAAGGGGACGACTGTGAAGTTTGCAATGGGGGCCGACACGCTCGGCGTACTGAGCAAGAAAACCGGAAGCGCCACGCAGGACCTCGGAGCGCAGGTCAAGCAGCTGCTGGCCGCAGCCGAACCGCTCCAGGGCAAGTTCAACGGCCAGGGGCGCGCAGCCTTCGACCGCTTCAAGTCGCAGTCCGACCAGGTCGCGAACGAGCTGAACGCGTCGCTCGCCGCCGTGCTGCAGGGCATCGGTGGAATGAACACCTCGTTCGGAACCGGTGATCAGCAGATGGCCGACGAGCAGTCGCAGGCGGCCGGATCCGTGAACTTCGACGCGGCCCGCTTCAGCGGCGCCAAGTAACGCAACGGGGGAGAGAACAATGGCAGGGAACCAGGCAGATCGCCGCGACTACGACGTCGCCGCCTCACAGTCCGCTCAGGACAACTTCAATCGCGTCGCCGCGCAGCTCGAGTCGCTCATCGACCAGCGCGACTCCGACGTCCGCGCCGCGATGAGCGACTACCAGGCCGACGGTGTCTCCGACGAGTACCAGTCGAAAGAGCTGCGCTGGAAGAACGCCGCGGCCGAGGTCAAACAGATCATCGCCACGCTCAAGAGGTCGCTTGCCCAGAACGACGAGACGGCCCAGCAGACCCTTCAGAAGGCCAAGAGCGCCGTCGACAACATCGGCTGACCAGTCGTCGGAGGAGTGATCCCATGACCTGGAAGGTCGATCCGACCGGCGTGCAGTCGGTCCTGTCGAGCGTCAGCACCGAGAGCCAGACGGTTTTCGAGGCGCTCGCCAAAGTGGACGGTGCCGTCGAGGGCGCCGCCAAAGGCGCGCAGTCGCAGATGATCGTGTCGGCGCTGAGTGAGTTCTTCGGCGCCATGAAGCCGCACATCACCGCGATGGAGAACCGCATTCCCGCGGCCTGCGACGGTGCAGCCGCAGCTACGATGGCGATCATGCACGGCGACGAGCAGATGGCCCTGGACGCTGAGCACAACGCGACGACGGTCGCGGTCAACGGCAACTTCAGCGTGTTCGGTGGGACCGCCTCAGGCTCCGGAGGCGGCAAATGAGCCTGATCGTTCCGGGCAACCTCCCCGGCGTCGGTCTCGACGTTGACGCGGTCGTCGCGCAGGCGGAGGTCTTGAAGGGTCTCGGTAGTGCGGTCAGCAATGGTGGAGCGGCGACTCTTCGTGCGTGGCAGAAGCTTCCAGCGTCGTATCAGTCGGACGGGTCAGAGCATCTTTATGACGTGATGACGCCTGTGGGTGCTGCGGCGACGTCGGTGGGCGACGGCTTCCTCGCCGTCGCTGCCGCCCTGAGCGCCTACGCCGAGACGGTGCGTCCAATCCAGGCCGCTCTCAAGACGCTGCGGGCCGATGCCACGGCGTTCGCGGCTTCGGCGAAGAATTTCAAGCCGCATGATGAGGCGACGACGGATATTTGGGTGAAGTTGTCGAACCCGGTGGATTTCATTGATGCGCCGAAGACACAGATCACGTCGTGGGATCAGGATCCGACGATGGTTGATAAGAACAATGCGTTGATTCGCAAGAGTGCGGCTCTGGAGCAGCAGTGGCTGGAGGCGCAGCAGACATGCTCGAACGCGATTCTCGCGGCGGGTGGATCGGGGGTGCACGCGATCGCAGGGCAGAAGACGCCGGCGCAGATCATGGCCCAGGCCGAGAAGATGATGGTGACGCAGGATGGCACGACGTCGACTCCCTGGGGGGCGACGTCGTCGCGGAAGGAGTCCTGCGGGGAGAAGGCGTTGGGGTTCCCGGCGCATCTCGTCGGCGGGGTGCTGACCGGGGCGTTGGGGATCCTGAAGGGCGTCAGCTCTTTGGTGCTCGGGTGGGATGGCACGGGGACGCCGTGGGAGGTTCAGCTGGTCCAGGGGCTCGTCAGCGGAGACGGAGCCAAGGAATCGGCGGCGTGGGGCCAGGCGGGGCAGACCTATTCGGGCTCCTGGCTCGGCCTTTCGCATCTTGCGAACAGTCTCAACCCGGTCAACGACGTCATGGACGGTATTGCGCTGTCCCCGCTGGCGAACGTCATGCCCGCCAGCATGCGGAAGTACATGCAGGACAACGCTCACGCCGACGGCACCGCCCTCGCGGGCGCGGTCGGCGGCCTCGTCGGCCTCAAGGTGCCCGACCAGTGGTGGACTGCCAAGGCGTGGGACGGCTTCAACCCGGCGCAATCCTGGGTCGACGACCCAGGCGGGACTTTGGGATCCAGCGCCCTGAATGTCGGGTCGCTGTTCGTCGGCGGCGGCGGCGCTGCCAGCGGTGTGGGCCATGCGGCCGAGGGCGCGGCCGATGCGAGCGAAGCCGTCGACGCCGCCAGCGGTGCCGGCCATGCCGCCGATGCGGGCGCGGCCCTTGCCGACGTGAGCAAGGCGACCGAAGGCGATCTCGCCGCAGCAGGGGTCAAGGGGCTCGACGGTGCGGACGTGTCGCACAGCGTCGACGGCCTGAAGGTCGATGTGGGAGACAACGGCCTCTCCGACTCGCTCGGCAAGCTCAAGACCTTCAACGAGCACGATGTGCCGGCCACGCACGACCTCGACCGCACGCCGGCCGAGGTCACGCACTCGTGGGATGGGCAGCCGGCGCGCAGCGAGGATGCGATCCGTGCTTCGCAGGGTGACACCGCACACGCGCCTGCTGCGGCCGAGCACGCGCCTGCTGCTGCCGCCGCACACGCGCCTGCAGCCGCCGGGCACGCGCCTGCTTCGGCCGAGCATTCGGCACCGCAACAGGCTGGTGATTCGGTACACAGCGACGAGGCAGGCTCGTCGGGCGGTCACGACGGTACAACGACGTCACCTGCCCATGACACCGACTCTGGTGGCGGGCCCGGAAGCGGGGGTGACAACACCAGGCCTGACGAGTCGTGGATTCCCGACGTCAAGCATGGCGTTCGATTCTTCGGAATGGACCAGCTCAAGTATTTCGAGAAACCGAACGCACTGTTGGGTCGACCGGGCGACGCCCTCTTCATGATGCCCGAATCGGATGCCGGTGCCGTCACCGATCCCCTTTCCGCAGCCATCCATTCCGGAATGGCCCCGAGTGCGCTCGAAGCCTTCAAGAGCGGGCATGACGTCTACGGAGCTGTCATTCCGGTTGACGGCCTTGCGCCTCGGCTCCCTACGTTTGCTGACGCCAACGGATGGCAACACTTCTTGCCCGGCGGTCACACCGCGGTAAACGTCGGAGGCGAATGGATGGTCAATACCACTCGAGAGTTCGTCGTCGACGGCGGTGTTCCCATGCCGCGTGGGACAATGGTTTTCAAGCTCCTGAAGGGTGGCGCATGGGAACCGATCATGCTTTTCGGGTGACTCCTCTAGCCGAGCAGGGTTGCCCCGTCTGTCGGGCTCGCTGGTTGGGGCACGATCAGGGTCAGCCCCGCCTGATAGGCGACAACGTTGAACTCTGGACAAAGGTCTACCTGTGTGACATCTGCGGCTCCTACTGGGAAGAAGGCACGAGCTATCCGCACGTTGTCTCCTTTGCCGAGGCGCAATCGGTGCTGCCCGAATTGAAAAACGAAGACGAATGACTGCTGCATCGGTTCCCGAGAACGAGGCTCTGCTCGAGGCAATGCGGGCTGCCCGCGGCGGAACCGGGTCGTTGCAGACTGTGATCTCCCATCTCGTTCGCAGCATCCTTTTTTTGCCATCGGCGACGAATCCGGCCGACACGCAGGCTGGTGGAGTGCAACCAGTTCTGTTTCCTGTTAACGGCGTTTCCTTTCTCGCCGTCTTCACGTCACTCGAGGCCAGCAAGGCAGTGTCCGACATAGCCGAGTACTCCGTGGCGCTATCCGGAGCCCAAATTCTTCGAGGCGTCATGCCCGGGGCGGGCCTCGTTGTGAATCCGGGCAGTGACGAAGGGTTCCAGATTGACCCGGATTCCCTCCAGGCCATCGTGACGAAAATGCCCGCGGACCTGTGAAAAATCTGCTTTCGTCGCTTTCACTAGTGCTGCATCGTTAGGCGACGCAAGGAACGAGATGCTGCAATTGCCCGTGATGCCCGGCCGAGAGACCGCGTGGCTCGTCCACAGCGGCGAGACGGTCGGCGGGTACATGGTGCAGGCCCAAGATGTCGTCTGGGCTGACTCGCCGGCGAAGCTCTTCGAGGTGCATGGGCTGGGTTTTCCAGGCTCTCCCTTCACCCCCGACATGCCGTTCATCGATGTGGTGCGCTTCCGGGAGTCGCCCGGGATGATCTTCACTCCACCTCTGGGCAGGCCGAGCGACGTCGAACTGGAGTCGGTTGCTGGTCCGTTCGTCGATCACCCGCCGTTTCGTAGCCTCGGTTTCAGTTCGGGTGGTGAGCGTCCGGTGCCGGTCTGGTGGCTGGATCCTGTGCGCTTTCCGCCCCACTCGGAGGTGTGGCGCGTCCACGCGAACGGACCGCAGCAACCGCTTGCGATTTACCCTCACGTCGCAGAGGGCTGGGTACCGGTCAACGGCTTCCAGGTCGATCAGGATCACGCGCTGCCGCCCTCCGATCTGCTCGGAACGTTCGGCACCTGGCAGGGCAGCCGGGTGCTCGTCGACCTGGTCGGCGAGGGCGAGGCGGTCGTCGGCTCGGCGGTAGACATGCCTGGGCAGGGCTTGTCGCAGAGCAGCCGTGGTGTGTGGTGGAAGACGGTCCCGGTGTCGGAGGTCTCCGACATCGGCGCTCTGCGGGTGACGGCGCGGTGGCGTGACGTACCCTTCCAGGTCGTGAGTCGTTTTCAGGAGGGCGATAGGCAGGAGGCGCAGATCGTCT
>JAODMX010000241.1 GCA_025464735.1 Frondihabitans sp.
CGCGCTCCGTTGAATGGAAGCACGGCATCTGCGAGGCGCTCGGCTGGCCCCACGGCGACCAGGCCGACATTGCCAGGGCGTGGCAACGGATCCTGGGTCAGGTCCGCACGTTCGCCGATCTTGAGCCGTCGCTTCTCGGTCGCGTCGAGCAGCTCATCGACTTCGTCACTGCGCCGGCGCCCTAGGGCCGCTAGCGCTGCTGCTGCTGCTGCCGCCGCAGCCGTCGGCGTCGACCCCGCGACAGCGTGGCGAGGATCACGAACAGCACGACGAGCGCAGCCACGACGCCGATCCAGAGAACCTCGATGTGGCCCGACTGTGCCGTCGGTCCGGGCGTGGAGGTGGATGGCGACGCGTAGCTGGCGGTGATCGCGGCGGCAGTCTGTGCGGCCAGGAAAGCCGCACCTCGAGCGTTCGGGTGCAGCGCCCCCGGCTTGAGCGAGATCGACCGGAGCCCCGTGGTGCCGGTCAGCGTGATGCCCTGGATGTAGGAGTCGCTGGTCGCGCATCCCGAGTGGGCTTCGCTCGAAGCGAGCGTGGAGACGTAGGTGAAGCCGGCGTGGTCGGCGGCCTTTCGGGTGGCCGCGTCAAGTTCTTTCTGGACTCCTCCGAGGTAGGCCACGTCGGTGTCGGTGAAGGGGAAGCCATTCTTCGGGAAGATGCCGGTGAATGTCTCGGCGTCGACGACGGGCCGGAAGCAGCCGGACGGTGGCATGTGCGCTTTGTCGGGGAAAATGGCCGGGTAACCGATCACGAACACGTGCGCGTCGGGCGCTCGACGGGAGATTGTTGCGAACGCCTTGGCCAGATCCGAGGTGACTCGGCCGTCAATGGCGGCGGTGAGGGAGTCGACGCCGCCCGTGACGAGAGTGCTCTTGCACGTGGAGTGGTCGGCATGGGCGAAGATCGGGCCGGTCTTCGACAGGGCGATACAGGAGGAGGCGGTCGCGAACAGGCCGGCGTCGTTGCCGCCGATCGAGATGGTCACGACCTTCGTGTCGCGCCCGAGGGCATTCGACTGTGGAGCCGCCCCGAGTTGCTTCGTGCCGATCACGTTCGCGGTCGTCGCGCCGGCGCAGGTGACGTCGGTAAGGTCGAGGCCGAGGTTTGCGGCGACCTGGTGCGGGTAGTCGTGTGCTGATTGACCGCATCCGGAAACGGGTTCGTCGGTCGGATCGGTCAGGCCGTAGCCGGCCGCATAGGAGTCGCCCAGGGCGACGTAGGACAGCCCGCGGGTGGGGAGAGTCGCTGCGGGTGCCGCCGAGGCGGCCGCGGGAACGCCGAGGGCAGCGATCACGGCAAGGGTGATCGTGGCGATGGCGCGGCGTCTCAGCAGGATTCGTCCTGGGGCGTTCTGGGCATCCCTCCATCGTAGGGTGGCCAGGTGTGGACCGGCTTCGCGCGGCCTGGGGGTGTCTCTGCTGACCAGAGGTCTCCGCCGAACGCGGCGCGGGCCCCGGGAAACCGGGCGATCGGACGCCTAAAATGCAGCATGGCCGATTCGATCGAGGGGCGCGTGCGCACCGGCGTCGACGCGTTCCTTCGCTGGCTGCCGCGGTGGCGGCTCGGCACGTCGAAAGCTCGCACTCGCGTCTGCCGCCAGTGCCTCGGCTCACCTGTCGCGACCGCTGCCGGTTTCGATCATGACGTGCCTCATGCCGTTCAACACGCCCTGCTGAGCCGAATGCGCGTTATTGTCGATGACGCTGTCGACGACTACACGGCACGCAACCTGCCCCTGGTCAGCCGTGAGCTTTCGAAGCAGAAGCCCGCGCCGGATCCTGCGCGATATCGACCCGAGGAGGGCCTCGCCCTCGAGTTCCAGGGTCTCCAGGTCGACCCGGAGCCCGAACCCGGGCAGCCGTTTCTCTTCACCCTCAAAGAGCTGGCCGAAGAAGACCACGCGGACGATCTGAGGCCCGATCCCGAAACCCCGACCGTCTACTCAGAGGAAGCGAAAGCCGCCTTGCGCACTGAACTCGAACTCGCCGACGATCACGCCAGGCAGGTTGGCACGGCCGTCTGTCTCGCCCTCGTGGAGCACCGTCGCCGAATCGCCGACGCGATCGACAGGCTGGTCGAACCGCAGATCGACGAACTGTTGGCCGAGCTCTCGCAGGCTCTCGAGAACCCGAGGTCACGCTGATGTTCCGGAAGTATCCCTGGTGGTCGTTCGTGGTCGATTTCCTGCTCGTGATGGCCTTCGTGCTGATCGGGCGCAGCAGTCACGACGAGGGCGAAACAGCGCTCGGCATCGCCACGACCGCGTGGCCGTTCGTGTCGGGCCTGATCATCGGCTGGCTGAGCATCGTCGGCGTGCGGTGGAACTTCGTCGAGCTCAAGTCGGGTGCGGTGATCTGGGTCGCCACCGTCTTCGTCGGCATGCTGCTCCGGAAGTCGTCCGAGCAGGGCATCGCGGTCAGCTTCGTGATCGTCGCGGCGATCGTGCTCGGGGTCTTCCTGGTCGGATGGCGCGTCCTCGCGCTCTCTCTCGCCGGGCGACGACGACGTGGGCGCGCTTGACAGCGCCGGGCGCCAGGAGACTACGGCTTCGTGCTGTTCTCAGCTGACGGCTCATCGGTCAGGACGAGCCCGCTGGAGCTGTTGGCGCTCGCGGTTAATTCGGCGAGCCAGGGGCGGCTGATTGACGGGACGCGGCCACCTTTGTACTTGAAATAGAGCGGAATGCTGGCGTCCATCCAGAGGCTGGAACGCCCGTCGCCGACCCTCTTGGGGTCGCGCCACGAAAAGAAGAACGACTCGCGGCGCCGCAGCTTGGTGGCGATCACGATCTGGAGGTGCTCGAGCGTGCGGTCTTCGAAAACGATCTCGATGCTCGTGGAACCGTAGATGAGGGATCCCATGTTTCTCCTTCGGGTCGATCGTCGCCGGCACTTCGGCTCGTCGGCCAGCCGGCCCGCCGGTTCGTGCGGGGCGAGATCGAGGCTACCGTGCGTGGGCCGCAGCCGTAGGCGAAGATTGGCGTTACGCAATGGGTGTTCCGGCACGACCGGAATCGTGCCACGAGGAGATCCATGACCAGAGGTATCACACTAGTCACCGGTGGTACAGCCGTCGTTGCGGTCCCTCACGTCGGGCGCCGCACTCGATGAGCGACGATGCCGTCGTCGTCGGCGCGGGGCCGAACGGGTTGGCTGCCGCCGTAGTCCTCGCGCGGGCGGGGCTTTCCGTGCGGTTGCTTGAGCGGGCCGACACGATCGGAGGCGGTGCGCGAACGGCAGAGCTCACGCTGCCGGGTTTCCACCACGACGTCTGTTCGGCGGTTCACCCGATGGGCGCCGTCTCGGGGTTCTTCCGACGATTCGGGCTGGATCGCAGGATCCGGATGCTCACCCCCGAGATCTCGTACGCCCATC
>JAODMX010000263.1 GCA_025464735.1 Frondihabitans sp.
TCGAGGCAGTCGTGGCCGAGCCCGACGTCGAGGCGACCGACGGTGACGACACCGACGACGCCCCGAACGAAGCCGACGCCGCACTTCCGACCGGTGCGCTCGTTATCTCCCAGGACGACGACGACGAAGTCCCCGTCTACTCGAGCACCATCACCGGCGCCACCGCCGACCCGGTGAAGGACTACCTCAAGCAGATCGGTAAGGTCGCCCTCCTCAACGCGGCTGAAGAGGTCGAGCTCGCCATGCGGATCGAGGCCGGTCTCTTTGCCGAAGACAAGCTGGCCAACTCGACGGGCCTCTCCAAGGAGCTCGAACGTGAGCTTCGTTGGGTCGCCCGCGACGGTCAACGTGCCAAGAGCCACCTGCTGGGAGCAAACCTCCGCCTCGTGGTCAGCCTCGCCAAGCGGTACACGGGCCGTGGAATGCAGTTCCTGGACCTCATCCAGGAGGGCAACCTGGGACTGATTCGTGCGGTCGAGAAGTTCGATTACACCAAGGGTTTCAAGTTCTCGACCTACGCCACCTGGTGGATTCGTCAGGCGATCACCCGCGCCATGGCCGACCAGGCTCGCACCAACCGCATCCCTGTGCACATGGTCGAGGTCATCAACAAGCTCGCGCGCGTCCAGCGGCAGATGCTGCAAGACCTCGGTCGCGAGCCCACACCCGAAGAGCTGAGCCGCGAACTCGACATGACGCCAGAAAAGGTCGTCGAGGTGCAGTAGTACGGCCGCGAGCCGATCTCCCTCCACACCCCGCTGGGTGAAGACGGAGACAGCGAGTTCGGCGACCTCATCGAAGACACCGAAGCGGTCGTTCCGGCCGACGCCGTGGGCTTCACGATGCTGCAGAAGCAGCTCGAGTCGCTCCTCGATTCGCTGTCCGAACGCGAGGCCGGAGTGATCCGCATGCGTTTCGGCCTGGGGGACGGCATGCCGAAGACCCTCGATCAGATCGGCGACACGTTCGGCGTGACCCGCGAACGGATCCGGCAGATCGAGTCGAAGACGATGGCAAAGCTGCGCCACCCGTCGCGGTCGCAGTCGCTGCGCGACTACCTCGAGTAAGCCGACAGTGAAGTACGTTTTCCCGATTTTGCTCGGGCGCCTCATTCGTGTTCTCGCCCGAGCTCGTGGGGGCGGTTCGGCGTACCCGGGTTACACAGTGCTGAAGTTCCTTCCGACCTTCCTCACCGACGTGACCCGTCAGTTCGACCAGGGCGTCATCTTCGTTCTCGGCTCCAACGGCAAGTCGACGACCACGCACATGCTGTCCGACATCATGCGTGCCCACGGTCTCCGGGTCTTCACCAACCCCACCGGTGCGAACCTGCCGCAGGGCATCGCCTCGGCGCTGCTCAGCGAGGTGAGCATCTTCGGCAGACTCAAGGCCGATGTCGGTGTGCTCGAGGTTGACGAGGCGTTCGCCGTCGAACTGAGTGGACTGCTGCACCCGTCGACAGTGTTGATGCTCAACGTCCAGGTCGATCAGCTCTACCGGTTCTATGAGACCGAGCGCGTCGCCGACATGATGATCGACACGGCGAAAACGTCATCGGCACATGTGGTGACAAACCGCGACGACGAATACCTGGGTCCGTTCCAAGCGTCCGACGAAGCCCGGGACGTCACGCGTTTCGGCGCCAGCGCGGCTCTCGTCGCCGCGGCGCCGCACGGGCTGCAGAACGCTGCCGACTTTGCCGCGAAGGGTGCCGGCATCGCGCTCGGTGCCGAGGCCGAGGTCACCGCACTGACCACCACGGGTGCGGCCATTGCGCTGGGCACGGAGACCCTGGAGATTCGTCTGCCGGCGCGCGGCCTCCACTACGCCGTGGACGCCGCCGCAGCGCTCCAGTCGGCCCGTGTCGCCCTAGGGCCGGCGTTCCGCACCCAGAGCGCTGTCGCCGCTTTCGCAGCCATGAAGCCCGCCTACGGGCGCGGCGAGCGGCTCAAGATCGGCAGCGACGAGGCCGAATTCATCATGTTCAAGAACGCCGCGAGTCTTCAGCTGAACCTCGACGCGCTGGCGAGTGCTCCAGAGCAGGTACTGCTCGCCATCGACGAGGGCACTCCCGACATCTCCTGGATCTACGATGTCGACTTCGCGTCGCTCGATCACGTCGACGTCGTCTCCGGGGCGAAGGCGTGGCAGATCGCGCTTCGACTCGAGCACGCAGGAATCCCGATCGGGAAGGTCGAGCCCGACATCGAGAAGGCCATCGAGATCATGAAAACCCTGCCGACTCCTACGTCGAAGACAAAGAACTTCATTGTCAACTACGAGCAGATGATGATCGCCCGAAAGATGCTCGGCTACCCCGACCTGGAGAAGGCCGCGTGAGCGCCCGACCAACCCTCAACCTTGTCCAGCTCTACCCGGAGCAGCTCGGGGTGTCGGGCGACGGCGGCAACGTCGTCACTCTTGCCGAGCGCGCACGTCGTGCGGATGTCGAGGTGGCGCTTCACGAGCACCGACCCGGCGACGCCCTTCCCGATACTGCCGACGTCGTCGTGATCGGCAGCGGCCCATTCTCGACCCTCCGGGCAATTCACTCGGACGCTCTGAGGTTCCGTGACCTGCTCGCGGACTGGGCCGACGCCGGCGTCCCTGTCGTCGCGATTGGCGGCGGCATGGAGCTCCTGTCGCACGAGATCGTTCCCGAAGAGGGCGATGCCCTCGAGGGCCTCGGATTCTTCGACGCGCGAGCACTGCGGGGCGCCGTGAGGCGGACCAACTATTTCGACGTCGACACGACCTATGGCGCTGACGCGTCCCCCCTCAAGGTCCTCGGCTTCGAAGACCACGCCACCCGATTCCAACTCGGAGCCTCCGCCGAGCCTTTCGGCACGGTCGTCAGCGGCGGCGGCAATGGCGACGGATCCGAAGGAGTCCGGCGTGGAGCCTCGTTCGGAACCCAGCTCAAGGGCCCCGTTCTCCCGCTCAACCCGGCCCTCACCGACCGGATCCTTACGATCGCCCTCGCCCGTCGGGGCGCGGTTTACGTCACGACACTGGCGCACGCGCGTCTCGACGAGTTCGCACTGAAGTCGCGTGAAGTGATCACGACCAACCTGGTCCGCAACTTCAAGTCGATGTAACGTTCGGGCATCGTCGCCAGGCGCACAGACCACGAAGAAGGGCGCGCACCCCGACCGGGGGTGCGCGCCCTTGACGCTGGAGGCAGCCGGCGCTTGTTAGTGCGCGCTCAGCTTGGCAGTCTCGTCGAGCCATTCAATGGCGTTGGGCTGCAGCTTCTCTTTGAACTTTGCGCCGTGGTGTGCGCAGAAGAGGAGCTCGCCGCTGGCCATTGTGGCCCTGATGTAAGCCTGAGCTCCACAGCTGTCGCAGCGGTCGGCTGCGGACAACTGGTAACGGGAGCCGAGCTCGTCGACGGCGTTGTGGTCGGTGGCCATCTGAGTCATGGGATGCTCCTCCAATACGGTGGTGCTGCGGGTATGTGTCCTCATCAAAACACGGGAACGTTTCGATCGTGCGACATTTCGCTGGATTTCGCTGGCCGCGAAGAGAATTGGTGGTCGTTCTGTTACTGACGACCACATTGGGGGTGTCGGCGCCGGAGAGGCGCCACTCCCTACGTAAAATGGAACATCTGCGTGCCTAGGCCTATTCCCAAGGTCCGGCCCGCACGGCAACAGAAGGAGCCCCGTGGCCAATTCGACCAGTTCGTCGCCGTCGGACTACTCCGCCCGGCATCTCTCCGTGCTCGAAGGCCTCGAAGCCGTCCGGAAGCGTCCGGGTATGTACATCGGCTCGACCGATTCGCGCGGCCTGATGCACTGCCTGTGGGAGATCATCGACAACGCGGTAGACGAGGCCCTCGGCGGCTTCGGGTCCTCGATCGACGTGATCCTCCATGCCGACGACAGCGTCGAAGTGCGCGACACCGGCCGCGGCATCCCGGTCGACATCGAGCCGAAGACGGGGCTCTCCGGTGTTGAGGTCGTCTTGACGAAGTTGCACGCCGGCGGCAAGTTCGGTGGCGGCTCGTATGCGGCCTCGGGGGGTCTGCACGGCGTGGGAGCCTCCGTCGTCAACGCCCTGTCCGAGCGCCTCGACGTGGAGGTCGATCGCGGCGGCAAGACCTATGCCATGTCGTTCCACCGCGGTGAGCCAGGCACGTTCGCCGACAGGGGCGGGCCCACTCCCGACTCGCCGTTCACCCCCTTCGTCTCTGACAGCGTCCTCCGCGTCGTCGGCAAGACGGCCAAGAACGTGACGGGCACGCGCGTGCGCTATTGGGCTGACCGCCAGATCTTCACGAAGGGGGCAGGTTTCCAGACCGACGATCTCCTGACCCGTGCGCGCCAGACGGCGTTCCTTGTTCCCGGCCTCGGGATCCGGATCCGAGACGAACGTCCCGCCTCCCTCTCCGAAGATGGTCAAGCGCCCGAGCAGGTCTACCGCTTCGAGGGCGGCATCAGCGAGTTCGTCGACCACCTCGCGCCCGACAGCCCCGTGACCGACACCTGGCGGCTCCAGGGCACGGGTCACTACACCGAGACGGTTCCGGTGCTCAGCGACTCCGGCCAGATGGTTTCGACCGAGGTGCAGCGCGACTGCGAGGTCGACATCGCCCTTCGCTGGGGCACCGGCTACGAGACCGTGACACGAAGCTTCGTGAACATCATCGCGACGCCGAAGGGTGGTTCGCATCAAACCGGTTTCGACGCGGGTCTCCTGAAGCTTCTCAAGCAGCAGGTCGCCGCGAACGGTCGCCGCCTCAAGGTGGGTAACGACACGCTCGAGAAAGATGACGTTCTTGCGGGTCTGACCGCAGTGCTCACGGTTCGTCTGCCGGAACCTCAGTTCGAGGGCCAGACGAAGGAGGTGCTGGGTACGCCGGCCGTCCGCGCCATCGTCCAGAACGTCGTCGCGAAATCGCTGGGTGATCTGTTCGCCTCGCCGAAGCGGGACGACAAAGCGCAGACGGCGAACGTTCTTGAGAAGATCGTCTCCGAGATGAAGTCCCGCATCGCCGCGCGCGCTCACAAAGAGACGCAACGTCGCAAGAACGCCCTCGAGAGCTCGTCCCTCCCCGCGAAACTCGTCGACTGCCGGTCGAACGACGTGGCCCAGAGTGAGCTGTTCATCGTCGAGGGCGACTCGGCCCTCGGAACAGCTCGGGCTGCGCGCAACAGCGAGTACCAAGCGCTCCTGCCCATCCGGGGCAAGATTCTCAACGTCCAGAAGGCGTCGGTCAGCGACATGCTGTCGAACCTCGAGTGCGCCTCGATCATCCAGGTGATCGGTGCCGGATCCGGGCGATCCTTCGACCTCGACCAGGCGCGCTACGGCAAGGTCATCATCATGAGCGACGCCGACGTCGACGGCGCCCACATCCGCACGCTGCTGCTGACGCTCTTCTTCCGCTACATGCGCCCGATGATCGAGGCGGGGCGAGTGTTCGCGGCTGTGCCGCCCCTCCAC
>JAODMX010000271.1 GCA_025464735.1 Frondihabitans sp.
CCACTCGTCACTCCACCCCGGCGTGCCGAGGGGCCAGAACGGCACCGCGACCTGGATGAAACCGCCCAGGCTCTTGTGAACATCCACAGCGTTCTTGACCCGCTGCAGTTGCGGGGCAGACAGGAGGTCGTGACGGCCACCCAGGTGAACACGCGCGAGGATCGATTGGACCATGGTGAAGTCGATCAGGTCGTCCGACCACTCGGGCTGAGGATACGACCACACTGCGGCCTGCTCGGGCGCGATGTTCGATGGCGCCCCGCAGGCAATGACGGCGTTGACGATCGGACTCTCCTGATCACTCGTCGACTGCAGCTGCGCAACCGACAGGAGAGCGGCGTCGGCACGCATCGCCCCCGACGAACAGTTCTCGAGAATCAACTCGGGGTGCCGCCGCCGAACGGACGTGAGCCAGCCGACGTACGCCCTGTCATGACCCAGAAGGCCCTCACCGAGACTCTCGGCATCAACCTCGGTCCCTTCGCCGATGTTGATGTTGTAGTCGAACTTGAAGTAACCGATTCCGTAGTCGGCGACCAGCCTGTCCACTGTCTCGTCCAGCCGTGCTCGAACGGCGGGGTGTCGGAAGTCGAGGTGGTATCTGCCCTGCTCGGCGACCGCGCGTCCTTCCCTCCGGAAGAACGCCTCGGCGGGCAGTTGAACGACGGCCGGCGAGTTGACGCCCATGACCTCGGGTTCGAGCCAGAGCCCGGGGGTCATGCCGCGGTCTCGGATCCGATCGGTGACTTCCGCGAGCCCGTTGGGGAATCGAATGGTCGACTCACGCCACTCGCCGACGGTGCTCCACCATCCGGCGTCGTCCGCGTACCAACCCGCGTCGATCACGAAGTAGTCGGCCCCGACGAATGCCGCACTGTCGACGAGCGGGAGCAGCTTCTCGGTGCTCGGGTCGCCCATGAGGCAGTTCATGTAGTCGTTGGCGATCACGGGAAGGGTGCCGGTGCGCAGCCGCGTCTGCCAGTGGTGCTGCCGGTAGGTCGGGCCGCTGAGCGAGAGTGCTGCGTCGCGCCCGACGTCGTCCAGTTCGGACCACCAGGGGCCGTTGTGCTCGATCTGCCACATCCAGATCGTGTTGCTCTCGGGATCCTCGAGGGCACCCATCGGAAGGTGAGTCGACGACGACCAACTGCCGACGCCCCCGTACGAGAACGACGTTCGCGTTGAGCTCGTCGCGTGCGGAATGCCGGCGTCGACCAGGCCGACCTCGGCCAGTGAGCGCTCCTGCCAGCGGTATTCCGCGGTCCACGCCATGAGCCCGGTGTGACTGCGCAACCGCTCGAAGACGTCGGCATCGATGATCTCCGCGAACCCGCCCAGCACCAGGCTGCTCAGGTATTCCACAACGACGTCCTCCGCCCCGGAGTGCGTGAGCCGGTTCTCGACCGTGACCGTCGACGGGGTGCCGGTGCGCAGGCGCGTCTCGACGAGGATCCCGGTGGTCGAGTCGATCTGCGTGACCGTCAGGCTGTCGGATCCGACGTCATAGGAGACGAGCCGGAGCCGATCGCTCGCGGCGTAGTTGCGGTGACGCACGTCGTGGCTGTGACGCACGTGGCTCTCACCGGCAAGCGAGAGCTCGACGAGCGGCGTGACGTGGGGGCGGTCATTCTGCGTGCGCTGCCTTCCGGCCACGGCGAGCCCGACGAGGCGCACCGGGGCATCTCGGGGAAGGTCGAGACGAACCTCGACCGAACCGAGGGTCACGCGGAGTTCGTCGATCGCCAGGTCGACCGCCATCAGATCGTTCCCATCACGCCGTCCACCCGGCGAGGGATCCCGAGCGGGTTGCCGTCACGGAGGGCGGGGGGAAGGATCCGCGACGGAGCACTCTGATAGGCGACCGGCCGCTGGAACCGCCGCGTCGCCGTCGCACCGACCGACGTGTGCAGCGAGGTGGTCGACGGGTAGGGCCCGCCGTGGTGCTGCGACCAAGTCACGGCCACGCCGGTCGGCCAGCCCTCGAAGAGGAGGCGCCCGGCGCGCTCGCGCAGGAGGGCTGTGAGCTCGGTGAGATCGTCGTCGTCCTCCGCGTGCAGGGTCGCCGTCAGGCTGCCGGGCACCGCGGCGATCCCGGCGAACAGCTCACCCTCGTTGTCGTAGTGGACGAGCAACGTGACCGGTCCAAAGCACTCCTCGAGCAGCACGGCGGGGTCGGCGAGCACAGCCCGGACCGTCGTGGCGAGCACCACAGCGGACGCACCGTCACTCTGCCCCGAAGCGGTTGGATCACCCGCCACCACGGTGACTCCGGCATCGGCGGCAAGAGCGGCGACACCTTGTGGGAAGGACTCACGGATCGACTCGGTGAGGAGCGTCGCGTGCAGAGCCGGCACCTTCCCTGCGAGCTGCTCGGCGAACCCGGATCCACTCGGCACGAAGACGACGCCGGGCTTCGTGCAAAACTGGCCAGCACCCAGCGTGAACGAACCAGCCAGACCCTCGGCAAGTTCGGCGCCGCGTCGACGAGCGGCCAGAGCTGTGACGACGACGGGATTCACGCTGCCGAGCTCACCGTAGAACGGCACCGGTTGAGGTCGCGCGGCGGCCCGGTCGAAAAGCGCCCGCCCACCTCTGACCGACCCGGTGAATCCGACCGCGGTGATCGCGGGATGCTCGACCAGGGCGATCCCTGCATCCTGCCCCTCCACCAGAGCGAAGAGGCCCTCAGGGGCCCCCGCCGAAGCCAGGGCCCTCGTCACCAGCTCCGCCACCCGCCGCGAGAGTCGCGGATGCCCCGGGTGCGCTTTGACGACGACCGCGCAGCCGACGGCGAGCGCGGAGGCGGTATCGCCTCCGGCCACCGAGAAGGCAAAGGGAAAGTTGGACGCGGCGAAGACCGCGACCGGCCCCAGCGGGACGAGCAGGCGGCGGAGATCAGCGTTCGGGGGCACGGCGGCCGGGTTGGGGTGGTCGATCACGGCCTCGAGGTACGAGCCCTCGCGGATCACGCGTCCGAAGAGCCGCAGCTGCGCTGAGGTGCGAGCGATCTCTCCCGTGAGTCGGGGCGCACCGAGGTGCGTCTCGTCATTGGCGAGCGGCACGAGGGCGTCGGAGTGCGCGTCGAGGGCGTCGGCCACCGCGTCGAGCCAACGGGCGCGGTCGCCGTCGGACGCTGCGGCCGAGCGTCGTCCCGCCTGCGTGGCCGCGATCATGATGCGGTCGAGTTCGTCGAGCGGGGTGTCCACGGTGGTTCTCCTTCGAATGGTGGGCTGAGGGTGCGGGCGCGCGGCAGCCGGGTCAGGTGTCGGCGGTGAAGTGGAGTCCGAGCCCGGGCGAGCCCCCGCCAACCCGCAGCAGGCCGTCGGCGATGGTCACTCCGGTCGGTTCACTGAGCAGACCCAGCCGATCGAAGCTGGCATCTTCGACGTCCTCGACCCAGGATCGTCCCGGCAGAGTCAGGGCCAGCTGGCCGGAGAGCTCGGGGAGCAGGTGCGGCGCGACCTCGAGCGAGTGCGTTCGGGCGAGTTCCGCGATGGCGAGGAACGGCGTGATACCGCCCACTCGCACGATGTTGGGCTGGACGACGTCGACGGCTCCGGCATCGATGAGGTCGCGGAAGCGGTAGATCGTGTGACAGTTCTCGCCGAGAGCGACGGGCACATCGATGGAGCGTCGGAGTTCGGCGAACGCCGCCGTCTCGTCGGCGAGCAGAGGCTCCTCGATCCAGTCGAGGTCGAAGCGTTCGAGCGCTGCGACCGCGCGGCGAGCCGTCGTGAGATCCCAGCGCTGGTTGGCGTCGATCATCAGGTGGCGATCGGGGCCGAGGACGTCCCGGACCGCGGCGATGCGATCGACGTCCTCCCCGAGCTCGGGCTTGCCGACCTTGACCTTGACGCCGGTACATCCTGCCGCGACCCACCGCTCGGCCTGGGCGACGAGCTCGTCGAGCGAATAGTGCAGATTGACCCCGCTGCCGTAAACGGGAGCCGAGTCGTGACGGCGTCCGAGATGGTCGACGAGCGGGAGCCCGCGCTGTGACGCGTCACGATCCCAGAGGGCGAGGTCGACTCCCGCCATCGCGATGGTCGTGAGACCACCCGAGCCGGCTTCGTGCAGGTGATGCCAGAGATCGTCCCAGAGCGGTGCCGCCTCGGCCGGACGACCGATGACGAAATCGCGGATGTCGTGGCGAAGCAGGGCGACAACCGCCTTCGGCCCGATTGTCGGGGTCCACGAGAACCCCGTTCCCGAGCTGCCGTCATCACACCGCACGACGACTTCGATGACGTGCATCTCGCGGACGGCCTCGCCCCACGGCCGCACGAGCGGCGCTGTGTGCAGCGTGGCGACGAGGTCCGTGATGAGCGGAGGCATCACGCGGGGGCAGCAGCGTGATCGGCCACGAACGCGTGACCGACCTCGAGGATCCGGGCGAGTTCCGCTGTCTGCTCGTCGGTCGGATCCACAAGCGGTGGCCTCACGGATCCAACCGGCAGCCCCGCAAGCCGGAGGCCGGTCTTGATCAGCGAGACCCCGAACCCGGGCGTCTGATCGCGAAGGCGGACGAGCGGCGCGTAGAACGCGTCGAGGAGATCGAGTCGTCGCTCTTCGTCGCCGGACACGTACGCGCGATAGTGCGCCATCGCGATCTCGGGCGCCATCGCGAACGCCGCCGAGGAGTAGAGCGGCATCCCGAGCGCGCGGTACGCGCCCTGCGTCAGCTCGGCCGTGAGCAGACCGTTGAAGAACTGGAAGTCGTCACGACCCGTGGCGCGGACGGCCAGGGCGATCTCCTGGGCGAGACCGATGTCGCCGGTGCCATCCTTGAACCCGATCACCTTCGGGTTGCCGGCGAGATGAGCGACAGCGGCGGGCGTATAGCGGGCGCCACCCCGGTGGTAGACGATCACCGGGAGGTCGGACGCGGCGGCGATCGCTTCGACGTAGGCGATCGTTCCGGCGATCGGCCCTGCCACGAGGTACGGCGGGAGGACCAGGAGGGCGTCGGCTCCCGCTTCCTCGGCGCGACGGGCAAGTTCGATCGCGGTGCCGAGTGAGCCGCCGGTGCCGGCGACCACAGGGATCCGGCCCTCGCCACCGCGCGCTGCCACGACTTCGACCGTGGTCGCGACGACCGAGGCCGCCTCGTCCACGGAGAGCGCGTGGATCTCTCCGGTGCCACACGCTGGGAAGACTCCGCCGGGAGCCCAGTCGAGGCGCGACGACACGTGCTCGGCAAGGATGTCGAGGTCGACTCGACCGGTCGGGGCGAACGGTGTGACGGGGAAGAAGAGGATGCCGTCGAACCTGATGGGGGTGGTGCTCATGATCTGCTCTCTTCGATTTCGACAGGGTGGAGCTGTTCTCGCCAGGAGCGCGTCGGTCGCCAGTCGAGGAGCCTCTCGGCCTTGGCCGTGGAGAAGGCGGGCGCCCCTTCCGCGAGGGATTCGGCAACCGTTGCCGCTTCGGGGAGGAATCGAGGAATCAGGGTCGCGAGGCTCTCCCGAGCCAGGGCGTCCGAGGCACCGACGAAGAACACGGATCCGTTGGGGACCGTTGTGGCGCGCGCCAGCCAGGCCAGCACGAAGTCGCCGACGTCACGGGCGTCCACGTAGTTAAACAGCGAGACGGCCGCGTACTCGGGATGCGCGAGACGTGCGTTGAGGGTGTGCCCCTGCTGGGTCGGCGCGCCCTCCCATTCCTCGGGCGAGATCACGAAGCACGGGCGGAAGACGCCGTAGCGAACAGCGTCACCGTCGCGGAGGACCGCCATCGCCACGATCTCCTCGATGACCCGCTTCGACAGCGAGTAGGCGTTCCACGGGGCCAGGGGGCTCTCCTCGTCGAGCGGCAAACGATCGGGCCGCCAGCCGTGCGGCGCCCCGTAGCCGAGCACGGTGGGTGAACTCGCCGCGAGGACCTTGGTCGCCCCGGATGCGACGGCCGCCTCGACGACGTTCCAGGCGATGGTGGTGTTGGTTCGGAAGATGACGTGCTCGGGGGCACTGAACGGGACGGCGATGGCGGCGAGATGCACGACGAACTCCGGCCGAACCTCTGCGAAAGCGGCCAGCGTCGCGTCGTGGTCGGTGAGGTCGATCGCGATCTCGGCGCATGGGGCTGCCGGGGTCGTCTGGTGATCGAGCGAGGTGACGTCGTGGCCTGCCCCGACGAGAGTCGTGACGACACTGCGGCCGAGGCGGCCGGCACCTCCGGTGACGAGGACTCGTGTCACGATCGACCGGCCGTGACGCGCTTCGTCAGATCGATCCCGAGGTTGAGATCGGCCACCCGCACGGCCTGGCCGCTGACGAGCGATGCGTTGCCGGCGATCCCGACGGCGACCGAGCGGATGCCGTCCAGCCAACCGGCCGGGCGTCCGAGCGGGTCGGGGCCGGCACCCTCGAACACGTCTCGGAGCAGCCGAACGTCGCCACCGCCGTGCGCGGTGCCGCCATCGGCGATGACGACCTCTTCCGCTTCGCCCCAGTGGCTTTGCACGAGAAGGGTCTCCGACGGCGGACGAAGGCTCTGCGCCTGCCCATTGTCGGGTGAGGCGCTCGGATCGATGGTGTCGCGTTCGACGAGGCTGCCTCGTTCCACGACCCGCAACTCGGCCCGCCCCTTGGTGCCGTTGATCGAGACCGTATAGCCCTCCCAGGGTGAGTGGGCGTTCAGGGAGTACGACATGCTGGCGCCCTTCTCGTAGTCAACCACGAGCGAGAGATTGTCTTCGATCGAGATTCCCTCGGAGAAGACATCCTGATCGCGCCGATACCCATCGAAGCGCTCGTTCTCGAGGTACAGCGCCTCGAGCACCTCGTCGGTTCGGAGGTCAAGCAGGAAGGGATCATTGGCGGCCTCGGCGGTCGTGCCACGCTCCGGTCGCGTGCCGAGGCCGCGGCGCTCGGCCTGTTCGGCGCCGTAGAAGCGGAGCCCGCCGCTCGCAAACACTCGCGCAGGGACATCATCGATCCACCAGTTGACGAGATCGAAGTGATGGGAGGCCTTGTGGATCAGCAGCCCGCCCGAATTCGCCTTGTCACGGTGCCAGCGACGGAAGTAGTCGGCGCCGTGATTGGTGTCGAGCACCCACTCGAAGTGCACCGACGTGACGTCGCCGATGCGTCCCGACTGCACAACCTCCTTGAGGGCCGAGTTGCGCGGCGAGTAGCGGTAGTTGAACGTCACGACGACGTTGCGTCCCGTCGTCTCGACCGAGTCGACGATCGAGCGACAACCCGCCGCGTCGATCGTGAGCGGCTTCTCGACGACGACATCGGCCCCTGCCGCCTGGGCTCGGACCACCATCTCGGCGTGGGTCCGATCGGGGCTCGTCACGATAATCCGGTCGATGCGTTGTTCGCGGACGACGCGTTCGAGATCGTCAGGAGAGCAGAGGAGGGGCCTCGCCACACCGGCCGCCTCGAGGGCGCGGGCGTGGTACTCGAGGCGTCCCTCGTTCACGTCGAACAGGGCAACGAGCTGCGCGCCATCGGCGTGGGCCGTGGTCATGGCTTCCAGGTACATGCGCGCACGCATGCCCGAGCCGATCAATCCGTACCGGGTTGTCGTCATCGAGTCCTCCATGGTCTGCGCCGTCGCGACCGACCGATTGAGTGCCGGATCCTGAGAAAGCGTTTCCTCAGCATTCCTCCAGCCATTAGAACAGGAATGAATCGACCCGTCAAACCCCGGCTGGACGGCTGCGACGTCGGTGTGAAAAGGTTTCCTCGGCTCACCACACGGGTCGGCCGACCAGAGCAAGGGGAATCCTCGATGGCGCGCGCACCCCGCACGAAACCGGCACCGATCAACGCCGTCGCCGAACTGGCCGGCGTCTCGGTCTCGACGGTCTCACGGGTGATGAATCTGAATTCGACGGTGGATCCAGAGATCGCGAAACGGGTTCGACAGGCGGCCCTGACCCTCAACTACGCACCCAGCCCACTCGCTCGCTCGCTGGTGCTCGGTCGCACGATGACGGTCGCCATCCTGGTGCCCGACCTCGCCAATCCGACGTTCCAAAGCATGATGCGGGGAGTCGGGCGGGCCGCTGCCAGAGACGGCTACCGGATCCTTGTCGCCGACAGCATCGAGACGATCAGCGAGGAGAGCATCCTCGCGCTGGAGATGCGCCGGCGGTGCGACGCGATCGTGCTCTGCGCTCCGCGGATGCCCGAGGAGGAGCTGGGCGCCCTCCTGCCCGAACTGGCACCCGTCGTGCTGATCAACCGCGAAAATGCAGGGACGACGACTCCGGTGCTGACCGCCGACTACGAGGCAGGGATCCGGCCCCTGGCCGACCACCTGTACGGTCTCGGCCATCGGCGCCTGGCCTACCTCGAGGGCAATCCCGAGAGCGCGTCGAACAGGTCCCGTGCGCGCGGGCTCGAGGCCTTCGCGACTGCCCATCCCGGCGTCGAGGTCGTCACGCTGGCGTGCGGTACGTCCTTCGAGAACGGGTACGACCGGGCCGGCGAGGTTGCGCGTTCCGGCGCCACGGGAGTCCTCGCCTTCAACGATCTCGTGGCCATGGGCCTCCTCAGCGGCCTCACCGAACTGGGCGTGAAAGTACCCGACGACATCTCGATCACCGGATTCGACGACATCCCGTTCGCGCGCTACACGACGCCACCGCTCACGACGGCGTCCGTGCCGGTCGTCGAGCTCGGCGAACAGGCCTGGAAGCGTCTCGTCGCCGTCATCCGCTCCGAAACCCCCGCCGTCGACGTCAACTACCAGCCGCGCCTCGAGATCCGCGGAAGCACTGCTTCGGTCAGCTCGTAACCGCCACCTCCGGCGCCGGCTTCGCCGGTGACATAGCGTTGGCACATGCCCTTTGCAGACGAGCTCATCGGGGTGCCTACGGCGCTCACCCTCATCGCGGGCGTGCAGGCAGCCGCACCGGACCGCACGCTGAGCTCCCTGCGTGCCACCCCGGACCGGCTCGCGCCCCTCGCCCTCCGCGAGCGAAGCGATCTCCTGCGCGATGCCCTGCTCACCGACCTCGACGGATCGTTCGACGACCTCGCAGCGACCGTCCGACGCGCCGCCGCAGGAACACTGCCGTTCTCGGGCTGGCTGATCTGGCCCGTGACGAGCGCTGTCGCAGAGCGCGCGGTCCAGGACGGCAGCGAGGCCGCGTTCGACGACGCCCTGTCGCTGCTGGCCGAGCTGACGTCGCGGCTCACCTCGGAGTTCGCGATCCGGACGCTCCTCCGCCACGACCTCCCCCGCGCGCTGGGGACGATCCAGGCCGAGTGGGTGACCTCGGACGACGTGGACGTTCGCCGCCTGGCGTCGGAGGGGACGCGGCCGTACCTCCCGTGGTCGACCCGGGTGCCTGGGATCCTGGCCGATCCAGAGTCCACGGTCCCTCTCCTCACCGCCCTCTACCGCGACGACAGCGAGTACGTTCGTCGCTCCGTCGCCAACCACCTGAACGACATCAGTCGTGCGAACCCCGCGCTGGTCGTCGAGACAGCGAGGGCCTGGCTCAGAGCGCCCGACGAAAACACTGAGCGCCTCGTCGGGCGGGCACTTCGGACACTCGTCAAGCGGGGGGATCCGGGCGCTCTCGCGCTCCTCGGCTTCACGCCCGCGGCGCTCGACGTAGCGGCCTTCGCTCTCGACCGTGCGACGGCAGCGATAGGCGAGACCGTCACCTTCTCAGCGGCGGTCACGAACACGGGCGACGAGCCCGCGCGACTGTCGATCGACTACGCGGTCCACCACCGCAAAGCGAACGGTGAGTCGACCGGCAAGACATTCAAACTCGCCGTCCGGACACTGTCACCAGGCGAGAAGCTCACCCTTGTCAAGCAGCACTCGTTCCGGGTGATCACGACGCGCCGCTACCACCCGGGAACCCACGCGATCGAGCTGCTCATCAATGGTGTGTCCTTCGGGCGCCGCGAATTCGAGCTCACCGCTCCCGCGTAGCGAACTCCAGCAGCCGACCGACGAGGTGCGGCGCGAGCGGCTCGTCGATATCGAGAACGACCCTGGTCCGAAGGCCCTCGTGATCGAAGGTGCCGCGGTGCTGCCCGCGGAGGTCGCAGATTGTCTGGCCGCGACCCGGCCCGGAGGTCGTGTCAATGACGATCGGCACCGCGGGGGCGCGAGTCGCCGTCACTCCCCCGACGGCGAGCGCCGCCGCCAGCGGGTCGTGCAGAGCCGAGCTGCGCCGCCCGTAGTACGGCACGTAGAAGTCGTAGTAGAGGTCGAGGATCGCGCCGAGGGCCCGGGTGAACGCCGACTCCGAGTCGAGCAGCGCCTGACGGTCGGACTCCTCAAGGGAGTTGGCGAGCGTGATGTCCAGCGGGACGAGCGTGACGTCCCAGTCGGCCTCGAGCACCCGCTGGGCTGCCTCCGGGTCGTTGCCGATGTTCGCCTCGGCGACGGCCGAGATGTTCCCGGGAACCAGGGCCGCGCCGCCCATGATCGTGACGGGGCCCACCCGGTCGGCCAGCGCCGGATCCGAGTCCAAGGCGATCGCAAGATTGGTGAGCGGGCCGATGGCGACGATCTCGAGACGACCCTCGTACTCGTGCGACAGGGTGAGCAGCAGCTCGGCGGCGCTCTCCGTCTCCGCTTGCCGAGCCGAGGGCTCGAGCTCGACCTCACCGACGCCGTTGGACCCGTGGATGTGCGGCACCCCGCCGTCGAACTCGCCGACGAGCGGATCGTGCGCGCCGACCGCCACCGGGATGTCGTCGCGACCGGCGAGGGAGAGCAGCGCGAGCGTGTTGACGGCCGCCCGGGCCGCATCGATGTTGCCGCTCACCGTCCCGACACCGACCAGCTCGACCTCGGGCGAGGCCAGCAGGTACGCGATCGCGAGCGCGTCGTCGACACCGGTATCGCAGTCGAGGTAGACGGGGCGGGTGGCTGCGGTCATGGCGGGCTCCTTCGAGGACAAGGGGATGACGAGTGTACAGGCGGGGCGCGGCATCACACGGTGCAGCCGGGCGGCGCTCGTGGTGAGATGGGGGATGCATCGCGGCCACCGGATCCTGCCCGCACTTCTGATCGTCGGCGCAACGACATCGGTCTGGCTCGTCTCGGAGTGGTTGACCTGGCGTGCGTCGCGCGAAGGGCTGACGACCGTGCAACGCGACACTCGACGCGTCGTATCCGGCGAAGCCGTCCTGGTGCTCGGCTACACCCCGAGCCGAAATGGACGCATCAACGCGATGCAACGGTGGCGCGTCCGGATCGCGGTGAGATCCACGGATCCGGCGACCGCCCTCTTCGTATTCTCCGGCGCAGCGACGCGAGGACCCCGCACGGAAGCCGCCCTGATGGCCGACTACGCCGTCGACGCGCTGGGGGTGCGGCGGTCGAACACCGCGCTCGAGGAGCAGGCACGCTCGACCTGGGACAACATCACGTTCTCACGGCCGCTCATCGCCGCTGCCCCGGCGATCAAGATCGCGTCGAACACCTTCCATGCGCGGAGGGCGCGAGCGTACCTGCGGAAGCAGGATCCGGCACTAGCAGCCCGCCTCCACAGGGCGCGCGACTACCGCTTCGCCGAGGCCGCCCCGCTCAAGCCGCTCCTCGCCCTGTACGAGTGGGGTCGTGCCGTCGCAAGCATCCTTACCTGATCTCTGGTGGAGTCCTATGCTCAAGCTGCACGGAGAACTTCAGCCCCACCAGCCTCGGAGGTCACGATGTCCAGCCCTATCTCTTCCGGTACCACCGCGCGTTCGTGGGTGATCGGCGCGGCGATCGTCGCAATCGTCCTCGGGCTCATCGCCCTGTTCTTTCCCGGGGCCTCCCTTCTGACAGTCGCGATCCTGTTCGGCCTCGCCCTGCTCGCCATGGGAATCTTCCGACTCGCCATCGCCATCCGCGGCACGGCCCTGCCGACCGGCGCGCGGGTGTTCACCGGCGTCTTCGGCGCGATCGTCCTGATCGCCGGGATCCTCTGCCTCATCGATCCGGGCCAGTCGCTCAGGATCCTGGGCATCTTCATCGGCATCGGCTGGATCTTCGAGGGCGCGACGGGTCTCGTCGCCGGCACGATCGGATCCCCCGGTGGCCGCCGCGTCTTCCCGATCATCGCCGGCATCGTCGCCATCGTGGCGGGCCTCATCATGCTGTTCCTGCCCGTCCTCGCCCTGTCGGCGTTCATCGTCGTCGCCGGCATCATCCTGATCGTGATCGGCGTCACGATGCTGCTGCATCTACCGCGCAAGGCGGGCAACATCTCGTCGATCTGAGGCGCCTCGCATTATGGTTCGGGGATGACGCAAGAATCCTGGCTGAAGCGGACCCAGTGGCCCCTCCTGGGCGTCTCCCTTCTCTTCCTCGCCGCCTATTCCGTCCAAGTCATAGCCAATGTGCCCGTTCGGGCCGGCAGGGCCATCGACGTCATCATCTGGGTCACCTGGGCCGTCTTCGGCATCGACTACGTGGTCAACCTGGTGCTGGCGCGGAACCGACGGCGCTGGTTCGTGCGCAACCTATGGCAGCTCGCGATCCTCGCACTGCCCGCGCTCCGCCCACTTCGCCTCCTGCAGTTACTCAACGTGCTGCGGGTGGTGCACCGGACGGGCGGCAACGCCCTCCGCGGCCGACTGCTCACGAACGTTCTCGGCGCGGCGGTGATCGTCGTCTACATGGGCGCCCTCGCGGTCCTCAGCGCTGAGGAGAACGCCCCCGGATCCAACATCCGAACCTTCGGCAACGCGCTCTGGTGGGCAATCGTCACGATCACGACGATCGGCTACGGCGACTTCACGCCCGTGACGCTCCTCGGCCGGCTGATCGCGGTCGGACTCATGATCAGCGGCATCGCGGTGCTCGGTGTCGTCACCGCGTCGCTCTCGTCCTGGCTGGTGGAGCGGGTGAGCATCAACGAACCGGATCCCAACGAGAAGATCGAGGAATCGCTGCGGCACGACATCTCCCGCCTCACGACGCAGGTGGAACGCCTGACGGAGCGTCTCGACAGCGTGCTCACGCGCGTCGGCGACGGCTCCGACAGCACCTAGGGCGCGCCCCGGGGTCGGTTCGACGAACCCGCGGAGGGCGGCTCCGATAGGCTCGACAAAGCCGACGGGAGATCACATGTCCGCCAGAATCCAAGCCTGGGCGCCGCTCGCGATGCCGGTCATCGCCGTGATCGCACTCGCTGTCACCTACCACCGGCACCTGTCGACCGCCGCTGCTGTCGTCGTCGGACTCATCATCATCGGCGCCGTTCTCGCGGCGGTCCACCACGCCGAGGTCGTGGCTCACCGGGTCGGCGAGCCCCTCGGATCCATCGTTCTCGCGGTCGCCGTCACCATCATCGAGGTCGGCCTGATCATCACGCTCATGGTCGGCGGCGACGGGCACGACACCGAGACCCTCGCCCGAGACACAGCGTTCGCCGCGGTGATGATCACCTGCAACGGCATCGTCGGGCTTTCCCTCGTGCTGGGCTCGCTACGTCACGGTCTGCCCCGCTTCAACTCGCAGGGCACCGGCGCAGCGCTCGCCGTCGTCGCGACCCTGGCAGGGCTCACACTCGTGCTGCCCACCTTCACCGTGGGAGCCAGCGGCGGCCGATTCACCGGCGCCCAGCTCGGCTTCATCGCCGTCGTCGCGCTCGCGCTCTACGTGGCGTTCATTGCGACGCAGACCGGTCGGCAACGCGACTTCTTCCTGCCGGTGTCGAAGTCGGGCAAGACAATCCAGCCTGACGAGCACGCTGTCCCGCCGACCAACCGGCAGACCGTGCTGAGTCTGGTTCTGCTCGCCGTCTCCCTGCTCTCGGTCGTCGTGCTGGGCCACGCCGTGTCGCCGACCATCGAAGAAGGGCTCGTCTCCGCCGGCATCCCGACCACCTTCGTCGGCGTCGTCATCGCGTTCATCGTGCTCCTGCCCGAAGGCATCGCCGCCTCGCGCGCCGCCCTCAACAACCGGCTGCAAACCAGCCTCAACCTGGGCTACGGCTCGTCGATCGCGAGCATCGGGCTCACCATCCCGGCCATCGCGGTGGCGAGCATCTGGATCGAAGGGCCACTGGTCCTCGGCCTCGGGGCGGTGCAGATCGTGCTGCTCGTACTGACCCTCATCGTGTCGAGCCTCACGGTGCTTCCGGGACGGTCACTCCGGCTGCAAGGGCTCATCCACCTCATCATCCTGGCGGCCTTCGTGTTTCTCGCGATCGCGCCGTAAGGGCGCTGTGCTCCGGTTCGCGGTGCTCCCGTTCGCGGTGCTCCCGTTCGCGGTGCGCCGGGTAGCTCCGCTCCGGTCAACTCAGACGATGAGCAGCACGACGCCTGCATTGACGACGACCGTGGCCCAGAAGGCCAGCTGAAACGACCGCTTCCTCGTCTTGTGCCGCAGCACCTGCTGTGCGACGACACCTCCCGGCCAACCGCCGAGAAGACCGACGAACAGGAGATTCCGCTCGGAGATCCGCCATCGCCCTGCCCGGGCCGCCGACTTGTCCACGGCATAGACGACGGCGAGCAGAATACTCAGCGCCAGGTAGAGCCAGGGCACGCCGACCGGAAACGGGCGGACCATCGCGCGCCAGACGAACAGCGCGGCAAACACGGGGACGGTGGCGAACGCGAGGAAGCGGGGCACCGGGCGATCGTAGCCGGGCAACGCCCTCCGGATCCTTCTGGGCACGCCGTGCCACGCTTGAGCAATGCGATACGTGATCATCGGCGCGGGTGCCATCGGCGGAACGCTCGGCGGACGCCTTGCGCAACACAGTCCACACCCGCCGCTTCTGATCGCGCGAGGAGACCACGGCGCAGCGATCGCCGCCAACGGACTCCGGCTCCGCTCGCCCGACGACGACACAGTGGTGCGCGTCTCCGTCGCGTCGAATCCAGCAGACGTGACGCTGCTCGACGACGACGTGCTGGTGTTCGCCACGAAAACACAGCAGATCGAAGACGCCGTGCTTCAGTGGGTCGACCAACCTGTGGTGTCCGCGAGTTCTTCGCTCCTCGTGGGAACGGCCGGCGACCTGCTCCCCGTCTTCACCGCACTCAACGGCATCGAGAGTGAACGGATCGCTCTGCGGTACTTCCGCCGGGTCTTCGGAATCTGCGTCTGGCTGCCCGCCGTGCACCTGACCGCGGGCGAGGTCGCGGTTCGCATCGCACCCACGAGCGGCACCTTCATCATCGGGCGGTACGGTGCTCGCGCCGATGCTTCTGACAGGGCGCTTCTTACGACGCTCGCCGCCGACTGGGAAGCCTCGACGTTCCGAGTCTTCGTGGTCGACGACGTCATGCCGTGGAAGCACCGCAAGCTTCTGGCGAACCTCGGCAACGCAGTGCAGGCGCTGCTCGGGCCGTCGTTCTCGCCGTCACTCATGCCGAGGATCAGAGCCGAGGCGGAAGAGACCTTCCGGACCGCCGGCATCACCATGCCGAGCGACGCGGACGAGGAAGAATGGCGGGGCGACGTCTTCAGCACACGGCCCATCCCAGGGCTCGAAGGGTCGCTGGGGGGATCCTCGTGGCAATCACTGCAACGCGGAGCCGGGTCGATCGAGACGGACTTCCTCAACGGGGAGATCGCGCTCCTGGCGCGATCCCAGGGGCGTGACGCGCCGCTGAACGCCACGGTTCAGCGTCTCGCGCGACAGGCGAGCGCGAAGGGTACGGGCGCAGGGTCGATGGCCGAAGCCGAGCTGACGGCCGAGCTCGACGCGGCACTCCGGCCCTGACGGGCGGCGTTCCCCGCTCCCCGTCGCCCCTCCGTACCGCACCCCGTTACCTGCCTCCTGCCTCCCTGCCTCCTCCCTACCTCCCGCCCTCCTGCACTCCCGCCCTCCCTCCCTCCCTCCCTCCGCCCGCCGTGTGTGGCGACGCCACCCTCTCGACAATTCAGGCCCCAGCGTCACGGGACGAACGCGCACCCCTTGTTCCGGACTGCGGCGACAGCCCAGCCCTGAAAAGTCGACGCGAGAAAGCGCCAGCACGCGAAACTCGAACGCAATCTCCACACCGACGTCGCCGGTAACGTGGAGTCATGCGAACTTTGGTGGTCGGAGCAGGGGCAGTCGGCGGCTACTTCGGGGCACACCTGGTCGACGCCGGTCGCGACGTCACCTTCCTCGTCCGCGAGCAACGCGCCCAGCTGATCCGCCGCAATGGCCTCACCGTGACACAGCCTGGCGGTCGCCTTCACGTGGCGCCGAGTGCCGTCACCGCTGCCGAACTCGACAGCACCTTCGACCTGATCCTCCTTTCGGTCAAGTCGTTCGGACTCGAGGAGGCCATGACTGATCTCGCGCCCGCGATCGGACCGCAGACGGTGATCGTGCCACTGCTGAACGGGATGCGCCACGTGGCGACACTCCAGCAGCGATTCGGCCGCGAACACATCCTCGGCGGTCTGTGCCTCGTCGTCACGCAGCTCGACGCCGACGGCACGATTCGACAGCTTGCCACCGGCGCCAGCGTGGCCTACGGCGAGCTCGATGGCACGATCTCCGAACGGGCCGAGGAGGTCGACGCAGAACTCAGCGGCGCAGGCTTCACAACAGAGCTGACCGAGGCGATCCAACTACGCATGTGGGAGAAGTGGCTGCTGCTCGCCTCGGGCGGTGCCCTGACCACCCTTCTTCGCGGGGACGTCGGCGCGATCGAAGCCGTCCCGAACGGGGTGGACACGGCCAGGGCCATCATCGGCGAGGCGCTCGCCGTCGCAACCGCGTCCGGGTATGAGCCACGCCCGGAGACTCTCGCGCGCGTCACGAAGACGCTGACGGCACCCGGATCCTCGTTCTCCACCTCCATGTACCGGGATCTCATCGTCGGGAACGATGTCGAGGCCGAACAGATCCTGGGCGACCTGGTCGTCCGCGCAAAGGGACTCGGGCTCACAACGCCGCTCTTCGCTGCAGCCGACGCCGGGCTCGAGGTCTACCGGGCTGGCCGCGCATCCTGACGGCTTCGCCTCGGAACATCTGGGGCGGCGAGACGGCGCAATCGCCGAAGGTAGTGCCGTTGCGGCCACGTCCGAACACGGCCGGGCAAGCGCGGATAGATCACGGAGACGACGGCCCAGAGGTGATCGAGTCGGCGGCGATCGCGAGGGCTCCAGTTCATTGCGAACTGCTCTCGAACCTCGCGCGGCAACAGCCCCGCGGTGACGAAGCGGTTGAGCGGCATGAGCCGTTGAACCCAGGACGGTGCCGTCTCCGCCCGCCACAGGGCATCGGCCTGCGCACGAACCGTGTCGTCGACGGCGAGGCGCTGCGTGGCCGCGCGCCAGTAGCTCGCGAACGCCGCGCGATCGGCGGGCCATGCTTCCGCAGGGACCTCGAGGGCAGTACCGAGCGACGCGTAGCGCGCGTAAACCTCGTCTGCGCGCGCCTCGGGGAGGTGGCCGAGCACGCGCTCATAGACGAGCATTGCTGTGTCGTAAAGAGTGGCCGCCACCCAGAGCTGGAGCTCGGGGTCGCGGGCATCGTACGGCGGGATTGTCGCGTCGCCTGGATCGACTCGCCGAGGATCCTCTTGTCGAGGATCCGGACCATGGACCGGCCCGTGCATCTTGGTCACGAACGACACCGCGATCTCGCGGTCGGTCGGCGTGCCCGCCATGACGGCGTAGACGTACATCAGGGTGCCGTGGAGCCGACCCATCGGGTTGCGAGCGAAGTCGCTGTGCCGCGCCACGCCATGGCCGACCTCGGCGCGCGCAAGCTGCAGAAGGATTGCGCGGCCGGCTCCGGCGAGGATCACTGCCTCCGACCATGGGTCGATCGAACGGGACACGCTCGGAGGTTACCGCCTGCTCCTTTGACCTGACCCCTACGCCGTGTCGGTTCCAGACGGGACGGTCTCGACGTTCCGCCGTCGCAGGGCCGAAGCGGCGCCGGGTCTGGCATGGCTCGAGGCTCATCCGGAAAAGTTCGCCTACAACGGCGTCGCCTCGGCGCACGACCGCGTCGGCTCGCCAGGTCGGCTACCGGACGGGAACCGCGACGGCCACTGCCGCCGACACCGGGAATTCAGGGTCCACCGTACGCATCTCGCGAAACCATCACTGCCCCCGGTCGCGCGTGCGCTTCGGCCCTGAATTGCCACAGGGTGGCAGACACCACCTCTCGTCCACAGGGGGCGGGTGGCGCCCGTCTCTCCACAGATCGAGCTCCGACCCCGACGAGAGCGGCCGCAGCCGAGCCACGCTGTCGGCATGACCACGATCTCCGCCCTCGTCAGGGCCCACGGGCACGGACTCCTTCACAAACGACAGCTTGTTCGCCTCGGCGCGAGCGATCGAGATCTGACGGAGGCCGTGCGGTCTGGTGACGTCCGGCGCGCGCGGAGAGGGTGGTACACCACCTTCGAGCCTCGCGATCCCCGGTTCGTCGCGGTACGCGTGGGCGGGCGCCTCACCGGCGCCGCGGCCCTCGACATCCTGGGAGCCTGGAACTCGGGAACACCGCGAATCTCTGTCTCTGTCCCATCCAACGCGGCGCGCCTGCGTCGGCGGCCGGGCGTTCGGGTGGTCTGGGACGACGAAGGAGTCTTTCGTCGAGGGTCAAGCTGGGCGGTGGACCCCCATGACGCGCTCCGCGAGGCGTTGCTCGAGGTACCGTTCGAAGAAGCCGTCGCCCTGATCGACTGGGCTCTGCACTCGGAACTGCTTTCCCTCGACGAGGTGCCAGGCATCGTGAGCCGCCTACCGATCGATGCTCGGCGAATCGTCGATTGGGTCGATCCCGACTGCGAAAGCATCGGCGAGAGCATCACGCGAACGCGTCTCCGCGCAGCCGGCTACGAGGTCACCAGCCAGGAGCCTGTCAACGGCCACCAGCGAATCGATCTCGTCGTCAACGATGTGGTCGCCGTCGAGGTGGATGGACGTACCTTCCACGAATCAACATTCGAATCCGACCGGACGAAAGACCTCGCGATGGTCCGCGAGGGGCGCATCGCTCTCCGTTTCAGCTACTCGATGATCAGAACGCTCTGGTCTCAGATCGTGGTCGCCATCGAGGCGGCGGTGCGCATGCACCGGCGTGGAGGAACCGCTTGTGTCGGCAACTCAGGCTCGAACCTGCCAAGGGCGTGCGATGGTGGCCGCGCCTGGCGGATCCCAGCCCGGAGCCGGTCGGCCAGCCCTGAATTGCCGCGGGGTCGCAGCCGACGGACGCCGCTGGGGCGCCACCGTCGGTCCGGCGGCTACCGCTACCTCGGTACGATCGTCGGGTGACCCTTGCCAGCCGCCCCGCGTCCGCGTCCTGGCTCGCCCGCCTTGTCGCGGTGACCGTGCTCGTGGGGATCGGCAGCGGTCTCAGCGGTCTCGTCGTGAGTTTTCTCCTGCACGGACTTGAGCACATCACGTACGGGTTCGGCGACGGTCACTTCCTTGACGATCTGCAGACCCCGTCGAACGGCCTGCGGGTCGGGGCCCTCTTCCTGGCGGGCGTCCTCGGCGGGTTCGGCTGGTGGGCTCTCCGACGCTGGGGAACAAAGGTCGTTCCGGTCGAGGCCGCCGTCGAAGGCAAGAGGATGCCCGTCCTCAGCAGCCTGTGGAACGTCGCCCTCCAGATCGTCATCGTCGGCCTTGGCGCATCCATCGGTCGGGAGGTCGCGCCGCGCGAACTCGCCGCCCTCGTCGCGCAGTGGGTCACGCGCAACACGGGTGTCACGGCTCGAGAGACCAAGATCCTCGTGGCGTGCGGCGCCGGTGCCGGCCTCGCGGCCGTCTACGACGTGCCGTTGGGCGGAGCCGTCTTCGCGATCGAGATCCTGTTGGCGGAGATCAGCATCGCCACGGTTCTGCCCGCCCTTGCGACCTCCGCCATCGCCGCGCTCGTCGCCCGCCTCGTGACCTCGGGCTCGCCGCTGTATGACGTTCGGCCCCTCCACCTCAGCCCGTCGCTGCTCGTCTGGTCCCTACTCGCCGGGCCGGTGCTGGGGTTTGCTGCCCTCGGATTCCTCGTGCTGGCGAAGTGGGCAACGGCACATCGACCGAAGGGCTGGACGATCCTCATCATCATGCCCGCGGTGTTCACAGGCGTGGGAGTCCTGTCGATCTGGTTTCCGCAGATCCTCGGCAACGGGCGGGCCCTGGGGCAGCTTGGGCTCACCGGAACGGCGCCCCTTGGCTTCATTGCGCTCGTCGTAATCGTGAAGACTCTCTCGACCGTCGGGACAATCGGGGCCGGGGCGGCCGGAGGCACGCTCACGCCGTCCCTCGCACTCGGTGCAGGCCTCGGCGCCGTCCTCGGCGGCGTCTGGCTGCTCGCGTGGCCCGGCTCCGACATCTCGGCGTTCGCGTTCGTGGCGGCGGCCGCGTTCCTCGCGGCCTCGATGAAGGCGCCGTTGACCGCGCTCGTCCTCGTGCTCGAATTCACCGGACAAGGAACGGCGCTGCTCGTACCGGCCCTCCTGGCGATCGGCGGCTCCGTCGCGGTCAACTACATGGTCGGACGCCGACAGCAACGTTTGGTCGGCGTGAGCTGACGCTCCGCTCGCGCAGAGCTGGGCCACTCCGGCGGACGGTCGCCCCTGATATCACCGGTTGCCCGAGAATCGCGGCCCCCAGAGCGGTCGCTCGCGTCGGCAACTCAGGGCTGGCCGCGCAGGCGCACCCCTGAGAGCGGGGATCCGGCGACGCACGACCCGCCAGACCTGAATTGTCGACAGCGGACAGGTGGCCTCTGTCGACAAGCGAAGCAACCGAAGCAAGCGAAGCAAGCGAAGCAACCGAAGCAAGCGAGGGAAGCGACCCACGAGCAGGAACGGCCGCCGGCGGGGTGCGCGCGCACCGACGCGAGGCGCGATTCGGCAATCCCGCCGGAACCAATAGGCTTGTGGCTGAACATCTCGCCATTGGAGGCCCCCAGACATGAGCACGTCCACCAGCCTCAGCCAGTCCCCGAACCGGCTGCTCGGCATCGTCGTCGGTATCATCTTCCTGCTGATCGGCCTCCTAGGCTTCTTCATCGCCACGCCGTACCCCTTCGCAACGCCCCAGGGTGGTGTGCTGATCGGACTATTCGCCTCGAACGCCCTGCTCGCCTCGATTCATGTCGTGATCGGCGGTTTCCTGCTGATCTGCGCCCTTGCCGCCCGTCTCCCGGCCAAAATCGTCAACTTCATCGTCGGTATCGGCCTCTTCGCGTTCGGTGTCTTCGGTCTCTTCGCGTCCGACACGAGCGCCAACATCTTCGCCATCAATTCCGCTGACACCGTGCTGCACTTCCTCGCCGGCCTCCTCCTCGCAGTCGCCGCCCTCGCAACCGACAAGGTGCTCTTCCAGCCGAAGACGGCCTGAATCCTCTGGTGAGCGCGACCGAACGCCGCTAGGGTAAGGGTCACCTAACAAGGGCCGGACGACCTCCGGCAGTCCCGGAGAGGCAGCGCATGTCGGTGGCCATACCGTTCTCGCAAGCTCTGCGCGAGCGCACGGGGTCCCGCAGGCGCGTGGACGGCCCGAGCGCCTCGGAGCGGTTCATGACCGATCTCATGACAGGTCGGCGAAGTCGCGACGACTACGTGGCTCTCGTCGCGCAGAACTTCTTCGTCTACCGGGCTCTCGAGCGGGCGGCCGAGCGACGAGCCGACGATCCCGTCGCTCGCTTGTTCATCTCCCCCGCCCTGACGCGACTGCCCGCGATCGGCCACGACCTGAACTTTCTCATGGGCGACGACTGGGCGGAGCGGATCGCCCCACTCGCGACGACGGAAAGCTACGTTACGAGGATCGAGACGGTCGCCGCCACGACGACCGGCGGCTTCGTCGCCCACCACTACACGCGCTACCTCGGCGATCTCTCGGGCTGCACGATCATCCGAACCCTGATGCAGCGGCAGTTCGGCTTCGAGACGAACGGCGTCGGCTTCTACCTCTTCGCCGGGATCGCGCGCCCCAAGGAATTCAAGTCGACCTACCGTTCGCAACTGGACGCGGTCGGCTGGTCGGAGGAGGAGCGTGAGCGCGTCATCGACGAGGTCGGCGTCGCCTACCGGCTGACGGAGGAACTCTTCGAAGAGCTCGACTCGACCAGGGCCACAACCGCGGCCTGAGCCTAGCCGCCGACCGACGCCGCCTGGATCGCGGGAACTCGCGTGGCCTGGCTCATGAACCGCCGCACATCGAGGTCGACGATGATGTCGCTCGGTCGCAGCGGACGAGACAGGTAGAGGCCCTCGAGCGAGGTGATGCGGCTCAGGGCGACGTAGGTTTGACCGGCGCTGAACACGCGCGACCCGAGGTCGACGATGGCTCGATCGTACGTCTTGCCCTGTGATTTGTGGATCGTCACCGCCCAAGCGAGCCGAAGGGGGAACTGCTGGAACTCGGCGACGATATCTTTTTTCAGCTCCTTCGTCGTGGCCGAATAGGAGTACTTGAACTTCTCCCAGACGGCCGGCTGCACCTCGACCTCCTCACCGTCGATCTCGACGAACACGGTGTCTCTGATTTTCGTGACGACGCCGACACTGCCATTGACCCAGCGCTGGTCCGAGTCGTTGCGCAGGAACATCACCTGGGCACCGGTCTTCAGCTCGAGCGCCTCGTCGGCCGGGAAGGCTCGCCCGGTGAAGTCGCCGGTTACCTCGGCCTTGGCCGTCTTGACTCTCCCCGGCAGGCGCTCGAGCTCGACCTTGTTGATGCGGTTGACCGTGTCGTTGCGCGTGGCGAGCGTGATCGCCCCGTCGGTCGGTGCCGGCCTGGCGCCCGCAGAATTGAGTTCAGCGGCGATCTCCGCCGTCACCCGCCCGTGCCGCACGGCATTGAGCATCTCCTTGAAGGCGGCGTCGCTCTGGCGGTGGATGAAGGCGAGCTCCAGGATCCGGAGCGGCGCGTCGTCCCAGACGTGGGCGTCAAAGAACCACATGGAGCGGTAGTGATCGGTGAAGTACGCGCGCTCGTCGGCGTCGCCGGGCACGGGTGCCAACTGGTACGGGTCGCCGAAGAGGACGACCTGGACACCGCCGAACGGCTCGTTGCGTCGCTGCCGAGCCTGACGCAACGACCGGTCGATCGCGTCGACGAGATCGGCGTTGACCATCGAGACCTCGTCGATGACGAGAGTGTCGATGGTGTTGAGGAGTTTGCGAAGCTCGGAGTTCTGCTCGATGTCGTGATCGGCGATCAACCCGATAGGGAGCCGGAACAGCGAATGGATCGTCTGCCCGCCGACGTTGAGGGCGGCCACGCCCGTCGGCGCACAGATCACGATCTGCTTCGAGGTGTTCCACGAGAGATGGTTGAGGAGTGTCGACTTGCCGGTGCCCGCGCGGCCTGTGACGAAGATGTGCTCGCGGGTGTTCTCGATGGCAGCATAGACAGCCGCCTGCTCGGCAGACAGTTCTGGCGCCACACTCACTCCTCACCCCGATCGATCCCTCCAATCTACCGGCCAGCGGACGGGAACACCGGGCACCCTCCACAGCCAAAGTTATGATGAGCGTG
>JAODMX010000289.1 GCA_025464735.1 Frondihabitans sp.
GCACTCGGCTCGTGAACACCGTCGGGCTGCCGCAGGGAGCGCGGGTCCGGGAGCGGCTGATCGGCATCGTCGAGCAGGAATCCGTAGCGGAGCCCGGGTACGGTCGGGAGCCCGGCTGGCGCGCGCCACCAGCCATCGGGATCCTTCGTCATCTCGTGGACGTGACCGTCGAGCTGGAGTCGGACTCGCGACGGAATCGGAGCCCAGACGTCGTAGAAAGCCATTACTGCCCTTCGCCTCTGGCGGACGGGGGAACGAGGAGAGCCACCGGGTAGGTTGTCAGGAGATCGGCCAGCCGGAGCCTCGAACCGGTGTGGCGGCGGCCGGTCAGGACGTCGACTCGATCGCCCGCAGGAAGATGGAGCTCGGTATCACGCCAGCCACCGGATTCGGCGAGACCGACCGGCAGTCGAGTCGCGATGACGATGGCGCCTCCTCGGTCGACGGCAAGGGCGGAGGTTGCCGCGTCGCCTGCGACAGGCAGCGGGGCGTACCGCGTGAAGAGAGCGGGGTGGTCTCGGCGCAGGGTGAGGGCGGCGTGGGTCACAAGCAGTTTGGCCGCCCCGGTGGCGTCGATCGGTGGCGTGACACCGCCGACCACGTCGTGCAGGATCCGGCGGCGCACCGAAAAATCGACCGGGCGGCGGTTGTCGGGGTCGACGAACGAGTAGTCCCAGAGTTCGCCGCCCTGGTAGACGTCGGGTGCGCCGGGGCCGGTCAGCTGCAGGAGCGTCGCCCCGAGGGAGTTCGACCAGCCCGGTGCGCGGACGAGGTCGACGATCCGCTGCAGCTCCTTCGCGACCCGCTCGTCGTCGAAGGTGGCATCGACGAGGGCATGCATCCTCGCCTCGAAGGCCTTGTTCTGCTCGGTCCAGGAGGTCGAGGTGGAGGCTTCGCGGGAGGCTTTCTCGGCGTAGGCGTGCAGGCGTTCGCGAGAGGCCGGCCAGCCGCCGACGATGGTCTGCCAGAGGAGGTTCTCGAACGGGCCGTCGCCGAGCGGGGCGAGCTCACGCAGGCGCGCCAGGGTCGCCGCCCACTCGTCGGCCACCTCGGAGAGCACGGAGATGCGCGCCCGCACGTCGGACGACCTCTTCGTGTCGTGGGTCGACAGGGTCGTCATGGAGTCGGGGAAGGTGGCGAGACGACGCTGCTGCCGGGCATGGAACTCATCGGGTGTGAGAGAGAACTCCGACGGGTCCGCTCCGACCTCGTTGAGTGAGACCAGCCGGCTGAAGCGGTAGAAGGCCTGGTCTTCGACCCCCTTGGCCATGACCATGCCGCTGGTCTGCTGGAATCGGACGGCCGCAGGATCCTGCGGGTCACCAAGAACCGCCGCAACCGACCCGATCGCGTCAGCGAGCTCGGGACGCCGCCGCGCTGCCTCGCCGGCCGCCCACTCCAGCTTCTCGCGGCCCTGCGGAAGGTAGCTGCGATAGACCGGGAACGCCGCTAGCAGCTCGGCCAGTGCGTCGACGATCTCTCGTGCGGGTGCCTCGCCCGGGGGAGCGAGCAGTCGCGCGAGTCGATTCACCTCGCTGCCCAGGATCCCGTCGGCGATCCCGCGCTTCGTGCCGTGGATGAGGTCGGCCCAGGGGAGCGGGGCGTCGCCCTCGCGCTCGTGAAGGGACGAGTCGAGGGCGCCGAGAGCCTCGGCACCGTCGGGATCGACGAACACCCGGTCGAACTCGCTGAGCGCGTCGTACCCTGTCGTGCCCGCTGTCGCCCACTCGTGTGGAAGTTCTTCGTCACCCTCGAGGATCTTCTCGACGACGACATGGGCGTCGGAGGTCAGCTCACGCAGCCGGTCGAGGTAGGAGGCCGGGTCGGCCAAGCCGTCGGGGTGGTCGACCCGCAGCCCATCGGCAATGCCCTCGCGGAACCAGCGGCCGATCTCGGCGTGGGACTCGTCGAAGACCCAGGGCTCTTCGACGCGGATGGCGGCGAGGGAGTTGACGGCGAAGAATCGGCGGTAGTTGAGATCGGTGTCGGCGCGTTTCCAGTACACGAGTTCGTAGTTCTGGCGAGCGTGGACGTCGACCGCGCTGTCACCGTGGTTGTGGGTTGTCGGGGCGATCGGATACGCGTTGTCGTAGTAGCGCAGCTCGTCGCCGACGATTTCGAGCGCATCGAGAGCCTCCGGACCATCGTCGCCGAGGACAGGGATGAGGACTTTGCCGGCACCGGCCGCCCAGTCGACATCGAAGGCCGATGCGAAACGCGACTCCTGACCGTGGGTCAAGAGATCCCACCACCAGGGGTTGGAGCGTGGCGTGGCGACGCCGACGTGGTTCGGCACGATGTCGACGAGGACTCCGAGGCCTGCCCCGTGAGCCTTGTCTGCAAGCCTCTGGAGACCCTGCTCGCCGCCGCGAGCCGGGTCGACCCGTGAGTGGTCGACGACGTCGTAGCCATGGTCGCTGCCTGCCTCGGCTTCGAGGACGGGGGACAGATAGACCCAGTCGGCTCCGAGGTCGCGGAGGTAGTCGACGATGGCCGCTGCGGCGTCGAGATCGAACGACGAGCGGATCTGCACACGGTAGGTGGAACGCGGGGCGGATCCGAGAGTCATCGCGTCTCCTCGGCGGCTGCGCGAAGGACCACCATCGATCGGCCGGCCACGGGAAGGACGGTGGAGGCCGCAAGGAGATCGGCAGGCTTCGGCGCACGCGTCGAGTCGATGACGACCTCCCAGTGCTCGGCGTACTCGTCGGCCGGGAGAGTGAATGCCACGGTGTCGTCGTGCGCGTTGAAGTAGAGCACGAAGTTGACGTCGACGATCCGGCCCCCTCGGGCGTCGCGACCGTGGATCCCGTTGCCGTTGAGGAACATGCCGATGGTCCGGCCGAATCCGGAATCCCACTCCTCCGGCTGCATAGCGTCGCCTTCTTGCGTCAGCCAGACGATGTCCGGGAGCGGGTCACCTTCGCCGCGTCGCACGTTTCGCCCGTCGAAGTAGCGCTGCCGCCTGAAGGTGGGGTGCTGCCGTCGCAGCGTGATCAGGTCGGTCGTGAACTGGATGAGGTCAGGATCGGCATTCGCCCAGTCGATCCAGCTGATAGGCCCGTCTTGAGCGTAGGTGTTGTTGTTGCCCTGCTGAGTGCGCCCGAGTTCGTCGCCGTGGAGCAGCATCGGCACGCCCTGGCTGAGCAGCAGGGTGGCCAGGAAATTACGGATGCGCTGGCTGCGGAGCGCTGTGATCGCCTTGTCTTTGGTCGGACCCTCGACGCCGGAGTTCCAGGAGCGGTTGTGGCTCTCACCGTCGCGACCGTTCTCTCCATTGGCCTGGTTGTGCTTCTCGTTGTACGAGACCAGGTCACGCATCGTGAAGCCGTCGTGCGCGGTGACGAAGTTGATCGATGCGACCGGACGTCGGCCGTCGCGCTCGTAGAGGTCGGCCGACCCGGTGATCCGGGAGGCGAACTCTCCGAGCGTCGCAGGCTCGCCGCGCCAGAAATCGCGCACGGTGTCGCGGTATTTGCCGTTCCATTCCGTCCACTGGGGAGGAAAGTTGCCGACTTGATAGCCGCCGGGCCCGACGTCCCACGGTTCGGCGATGAGCTTCACCTGCGAGACGATCGGGTCTTGCTGAACGAGCTCGAAGAAGGTGGAAAGCCGGTCGACCTCGTAGAACTCCCGAGCCAGGGCCGCGGCGAGGTCGAATCGGAAGCCGTCGACGTGCATCTCGGTGACCCAGTAGCGCAGGGAATCCATGATGAGCTGAAGCGAGTGCGGGTGGCGGACGTTGAGACTGTTGCCGGTGCCCGTGTAGTCCATGTAGTACTGCTTGTCGTCTTCGACGAGTCGGTAGTAGGAGGCGTTGTCGATGCCCTTGAACGACAGGGTCGGGCCGAGATGGTTGCCCTCGGCGGTGTGGTTGTAGACAACGTCGATGATCACCTCGATGCCCGCCTCGTGCAGCACGCGAACCATGGTCTTGAACTCCTGCACCTGCTGGCCGTGGTCGAGGACCGATGCGTACTGCTGGTGCGGTGCGAAGAACCCGATGGAGTTGTAGCCCCAGTAGTTGCGCAGACCTTTCTCGAGGAGCGTGTTGTCTTGAACGAACTGGTGAACGGGCATCAGTTCGATCGCAGTGACGCCGAGACCCCTGAGGTGATCGATGATCGCGGGATGCGCGACTCCGGCGTAGGTGCCGCGTTGCTCCGGTGGAATGTCGGGGTGCGTCTCGGTGAGCCCCTTCACGTGGGCCTCGTAGATGATCGACTCGTCGTAGCTGTACTTCGGCGGCCGGTCACCCTGCCAGTCGAAGAACGGGTTGATGACGACGCCCATCATCATGTGCGGCGCGGAGTCTTTGTCGTTGCGGGAATCGGGCGCGCCAAAGTTGTAGGCGAAGAGAGCCTCGTCCCAGTCGATCTCGCCCGCCGTCGCCTTCGCGTACGGGTCGAGGAGGAGTTTGTTGGGGTTCGCTCGGAGCCCCGCCGCAGGGTCGTAGGGGCCGTGCACGC
>JAODMX010000311.1 GCA_025464735.1 Frondihabitans sp.
TCCAGGTGTGGTCGGTCAGGGTCGCCAACTCGTAGTTGGCGGTGACGACGAGGTAGCCCTGGTCCGCGAGGTGACGAAATTCGGTGCTCAGTTGGTTCGCGTCGCCCAGCGTCCAACCGCCACCGTGCACGTAGAAGATTGTCGGAGCTGGCCCCGCGGCGTCCTTGGGTTTGTAGATCGAGACCGTGAGGTCTTTGCCCGTGTCCGTCTTCCCGTACACCTGGGTGCTGTCCGGTTTGGCGGCGCTGAGGGAGCTGAGGCCGAAGGTCGCGGTAGCGAGGTTGACGGAGCCGCCGGCCTGCGCAAAAGCGCCGACAATGAGTGCTGTTCGCTACAGCGACACCCCCGCCAAGCAGAACGGCCGTCCTGCCGCGGCGACGGAACCCTCTCCGAGCAGCGATGATGCCAACGACGAGGACGATCGCACCGATGATGACGAGATGCGGAGTGATCGTTGCCGCGACGACCGCGGCGACCGAGCTGAGCAGCCCAAGCCCCGGCATGAAGATTCCCAGACTGATGAACCAGGCGATCGAGGCCTGCAGGCGACTCACGGCGCAGGCCCTTGCCGACCTCAGTGGGCAGCAGTCGGGAGAGCAGCGGGATCGCCACGCCCTTCAAGGCTTCAACGACCTCACGCTAAGCCATCCCGGGTACAGCGCCCTGATCGTGGCAACGGTCACGAACCTCACGATGATTGGCGAGCAGGCAGATATCCGGCCGGCCGGCTCCGACATCTACGCAATGTTCGGAATCAGCCTCACCGACCCGGACAACGTCTAGCGACTCACCCGTGTGACGGAGGCACTCGGGGCGGTCGGGATTCTGTCGCTCACCTACGACACTGTGATGACGAAGGAGGCGGCCTCGCTTCTGATCTTCGCTACGGCCTGGGGTGCCCTGGGGTATCCCCGCGCGACGACGATGATGACGCCGGCGGGCGAACAAGCTCTCGGAGATGCGGCAGCCAGCTAAGCGTCACTGTCAGGTTAGGCGTCAGAGGTGCTCCGTGCTCAGCCCCGCAGAGGTCGTCGCCGAACCTAAGACTCTTTCTTGCTGCCGTCTCCTCCACCCCTCTTCAGGTGGCCGAGGATGCGCTCCCGTGACGGAACGTGGGTGCCTCGTGCACCACCGTGGTCGCGGGCGTGCGCCTCGACCTGGGCGAAGAGGTCGTCCTCGTCTTCCGCGGTGATGAGCTCCTTGCATCGTTTGCAGATCAGGCTGACTGTCATTGGTCGTTCCTTCCGAGTTGTCGACGTCGTTCTCGCCCACGGTGAGGCACCAGCCGGTGAGACGATTTGATATGACACAATACAGAGTGTCTCACTACCGCGCAATGTGCAATAATGCGGACATGGCGAATCTCTGGGATGGCGCGGTCCAGGCCCATCAACAATCGGTCCGCGACGCCACCCTCGACGCCACTGCCGTCCTGGTCGCCGAACGTGGCCTGGCCTCACTGACCATGTCCGAGATCGCCTCGGGCGCAGGCATCGGCCGCGCCACGCTCTACCGATACTTTCCGGACGTCGAGACGATCCTGACGGCCTGGCACGAGCGAACGATCCTCGAGCACCTGAGGCGACTGAGCGAGGTTCGTGACCGAGAGAGCGATCCGTCACGTCGACTGCACGCAGCCCTCACGGCCTACGCCGAGATGGCGTACCAACACGAAGTCACCAACCTCGCCGCGTCGCTCCACCAGGCGGAACACGTCGCGCAAGCCCAACGGCACCTCCGCAACTTCGTCGAGGATCTGATCCGTGACGAGGTCCGTGCTGGGACGATTCGCGACGACATCCCCCCGACTGAAGCCGCAAGCTACTGCCTGCACGCCCTTACCGCCGCGAGCGGGATGCGATCGCGGGCCGCTGTGGGCCGGCTCGTAACAATCACCCTCGACGCCCTGCGTCTGGGCGGCAAGCTCTCGCAGTAGCCCCACGACTGCACCTGAGCGAAGGAACGGAGCCGAGAGAGAGAGAGAATTTAATTTCAGATTGACAATTACACATTGTTAATGAGTGGATTGGTCAATGGCGCACGCCAGGTCGGCCGAAATGGGAGCTCATGAAGAACGCAAACAAGATTCACTCAACAACGCTTGCTGTAACCCTTGCGAGCGCTCTGATGCTTGGCCTCGGTGCCGTCCCTGCCCAAGCTTCGGAGCGTGCCACGAGCGCCTCCAGTGCAGAGTCGGTCGACACGACCACTCGAATGAATCGCGGAATCGCGCTGGGTGCCGCCTCAGGAGCATCACCGTCCCCAACACCTGCGCAATCCGAGCCAACCCCGCCCGGCGACTCACGCGGAGTGGGGAGTGTCGTGGTAGCGGCCCTCAAGCAGGTGCCCGGGCTCTTCAAGGTGGCCGTGAAGGCGGCGAATGCGGGTCGGTCTGCATTCGTAAAGATGTGGAATACCAAGGTGCCCGGTTGGATCAAGTTCATTGTGGGTAACAGCGCCGCTTCCGGCGTCTACGACCTCATCAAGCATCTCCTTGGGGCCTGACGTGAACTACTACCGCTCGCTAGCCTTTGAACTGCGGCTGAGAGGCCTTTCAGAGCAAGCGATTTCGACCGAGCTCACGAGAATCGCGGATCTCGGAGATTCCTCAGACCCGGTCGAAAAGTTTGGCTCTCCAAGCAGCCATGCTTCACTCTTCGAACGCCAGAACCGGAAGAACCTCTCTTCCAGGCTCATCCTGGTCGGGGGAATCCTCTTGCTGCTGGCGTTGGTCACGCAGCTAGTTGCCCTCTTCGTGTGGCGCACCGACCTTCGGGTCGTCGGGTTTCCCTTTTTCGGTGCCATGCTGCCTGTTTTTGGCTTATTGCTCCTGCTCGCCTTCGGGTCCGAGTTGCGACTGCCCAAGGGATTCCGTTCACGGCGCAAGTAGGGAGTCCGGCGATGCTTGCAACCGGGCAATACGCTTGACCCCATGATCGACGTGATCGTGGTCGGTGGCGGACCGACCGGCATGATGCTGGCAAGTGAGCTCCGGCTGCACGGTGTTCAGGTGATCGTGCTCGAGCGAAATGCCGAGCCGACCAGGGTGAACCGGGCGCTCGGTCTCCACGTCCGCAGCATCGAGATCCTGGCCCAGCGCGGGCTCCTTGAACGGTTTCTCGCGCACGGGACGAAGTATGAGCGGGCGGGATCCTTCGCCGGCATTACCAAGCCGTGGCCGGACGAGATGGACACCGCTCACCCCTACATCCTCGGCATCCCGCAGACCATCACCGATCGCCTCCTCGCAGAGCATGCGGCAGA
>JAODMX010000321.1 GCA_025464735.1 Frondihabitans sp.
GCACACAGGAACTGTGAAAGTCAGGCGCGATGGCAGAATTTTCGGACGACCGGCTCTGGGCTCTGGCCCATGCCGAGCGCGCCGCGTTGGCGGTGGACTTGGCCGGCCTCAGCGCCGAGCAGTGGCATCGCGAGAGTCTCTGTGGTCAGTGGGACGTCGAGCAGGTCGTCGCGCATCTCACCGCAGCGGCGAGCACGACTCGGTGGCGGTGGCTGCTCAGCATGCTCGGCGCGCGTTTCCGGCCGGACGTGCACAACCAGCGCCGACTCGAGGAACACCTTGGCAGTATCCCGGCCGACACCCTGGACCAGTTTCGCGCCGTCATCACGAGCAGCACCGCACCGACCGCCGATACACCGGCCTACCTGGGCGAGGTCGTCGTGCACGCCCAAGACATCCGCCAGCCTCTGGGGCTCCCTCGCGTTCCCAGCATCGAGGCGTTGACCGCGGTGGCGGAGTTCTATGCCCGTCGCAATTTCACCGTCGCGAGCCGGACCCACGCTGCCGGCCTCCAGCTGACGGCGGACGACGGCCCCTTCACAGCGGGTACGGGGCCGCTGGTCACTGGGCCGACTCTTGCCCTGGTGATGACGATGGCCGGGCGCGTCGCCTACCTGGATGAACTGCACGGGCCCGGCGTGGCGACGCTTCGAGCGCGCATCCGGGGGGCCTGAGCCACCTCTCGGCAGGTCAACATGGAGGGCGCGTTCACAAATGGGGCCAAATCAGCCAATCCCGTCCGTTTCGGGGTGGTTTTGGCCGATTTGGCCCCGATCATGAACAGCTGACCGCTAGGCGGTGCGCGTCGCCCTCACCACGACGTCCCGTAGCGCCTCGCCGCCGCCCGCCGCGCGCGCGCGAACCTCCGCCACGTCGACGCGTAAGCCCTCACCGTCGATCGCGGCGACAACGTCGTCCACGTCGAACATCAGCGACAAGAAATGTGCCGGGTGGGCCCCATCGGCCACGGAGACGTCGTGCCCGACGATCAGCAGCGTGCCACCCGGTGCGACCGCCGCCGCGAGCGCCCGGAAGAGCGTGCCGCGGGCAGGCTCGGGCAGGTGCATGAACTGCGAGGACACGAGATCGAAGGATTCCGGATCCGGAGCCCAGGCCGTCAGATCGTGCTGCTGCCAGTCGATGCGCGCGGCTGCCGACCGATCGACGGACTCGACGCGGGCGCGTGCCTTGTCGAGGGCGTTGACGGCGATGTCGATCCCGGTGACCTGCCACCCCCGCGTGGCGAGCCACAGCGCGTCGCCTCCTTCGCCGCTGCCGACGTCGAGCGCGCGGCCGGGCGTGAGCGAGGTCGCTTCGGTGACCAGCACGGGGTTCGGGTTGCCGCTCCACGCGAGGCCGGGCGCTCCGTAGCGGTCCTCCCAGTAGGTGCGGTCAAAGGGGTGCTCGTCGTGGCTCGGGTCGTTTGTCATGGGTGGTGACCTCCTGGTTCGATGTTCGGCCACCGGATCCTTCTTTGACAAGCGCGTTTGCCGAAGTGGCAACATAGCGGTCATGGACGACACAAACGCAGCAACCGACGAGATGCTCGCCGCCGTCGGGCCGCGCCTCAAGGCCCTGCGGGTGGAGAAGGGGACGACGCTTGCGTCGCTGTCGGCTCAGACCGGCATTTCGGTCAGCACGCTGTCGCGGCTCGAATCGGGGCAGCGGCGCCCGGCGCTTGAACTGCTCCTGCCGCTGGCGCGGGTGCATGGGGTGCCACTCGACGAGTTGGTCGGGGCTCCCGAGACCGGCGATCCGCGAATCCACCTTCGGCCGGTGCGCCACGGCGATCAGACGATCCTGCCGCTGTCCCGCGGCGGTGGCGGCGGTCTCCAGGCGTTCAAGCACGTGATCCCGGCGTCGGTTCCGGAGCGCGACCCGGATCCCAGAACTCACGAGGGCTACGAGTGGCTGTATGTGCTGCGGGGGCGCCTGCGGCTCGTGCTCGGGCCGCATGACCTTGTGCTTCCGGCGGGGGAGGCAGCCGAGTTCGACACGCGCACGCCCCACTGGTTCGGTCGCGTTGGCTCAGGCGACGTGGAGTTTCTCACGCTCTTCGGCCGCCAGGGCGAGCGGATGCACGTGCGCGCGGCGCCGTCCGGGCGCTTGCGCGAGTGACCTGATCGCGCGTGCGGTCCCTCAACGCGCGTTAGCGATCCGGACGCTGTTGTTGCGCGGGTCGTGGGTCAGCTCGACGTAGCCGAGGTGTTCGAGGAGCGGGGGCAGATACATCCCGAAGCGTCCGCGGTAGCCCTTCCGTTGGCCGTACCAGCCGTGGATCGGGTTGTCACTGTCGCGGCCGAACGCCTCGACGGTTCCTGGGGCGGCCACCTTCTGCTCGTCCGCGGCGCCCAGCGGGACCCAATCGGCCTGGGCCGCGAGCCAGTCTCGGAGATCGTCGACGGCGCGAGCGACGTAGGTCAACTTCGTTGAGCCCACCTGGCAGATCAGCAGAGCGTCATCGCCCTCGCCGTCCAGGTACATCGAGTAGCTCGACGTTCCGGGAGCCGTCGTCAAGAGCCAGGGCTCGTCCTTCGTGCCTGCGGTCATGTCGACAGCATGCACCCATCCGCCGACTAGCGGCGAACCATTCGGATCTCGGGGATGCCGTCGTCTTTCGCAGCACCATCGGGAACGAAGCCGTGCTTTCGGTAGAACGCTTGAGCACGGGGATTCGGATCCGCCACCCACAGGGACGCCTCGCTCGTCGTGACGACGCTCTCGAGAAGGCGCGCGCCGGCACCCGAGCCGTGCGCGTCGGCCAGGAGGTAGAGAACGTAGAGCTCCGTTGGCCAGGTCGCATCGGAGTCACGTGGCGGTCCGGACGACGCGATGCCGACGATGTGGCCCCCTTGAACCGCGACGGCCGCTCGTTCGGTTGCGTCGTCGGCGGCCAGCGTGGAACTCCAGAATCGCTCTCGCCGAGCAACGGACGCGGGACGATCGAGAATGCTGTCGGCAACGAGGCCGCGGTACGTCTCTCGCCAGGACTGGACATGGACGGCTGCCATGCCGGCTGCATCGGTCGCGACCGCGGGCCGCACGAGGATTTCGACCATCCAGAGAGCGTAGCCGGGGTGGCGAGCGTGGTGACGGATCGCCGCCCGGTCGACGGATGCCTGTTTGAGACCGTGTTTATTTTCGGAGGCGTTTGACTCTGGAGTCAAGCGGCCCACGAGGAAAAGCGCTCCTCAATTGCCCGCCTCGCTGCGCCGATGTCGTGCAGACGTGGTGCTGAGTGCAGGGCGGGCCCGCCGCCGCGGCGAGGTCTCGTTACGCGTCGTCCGCGGACGTGCGGGGTCGCGGCGATCCCTTGAGGAGCCGGCGCACCCGCTGGACGGGCAAGCCCACGATCTCGCCGAGGTCGCGTCGGGTCACGCCGGCTTCGTCGAGCTGCCGGGCGGCCTTGCCGAGCGCGGCCCACTCGTCATCGAGAGCGTCGTCGGCCTTCTGGTGGAAGGCTTCGGCTTTCTCCAACTGCTCGGCGACATCTCCGGGGAATTCGACGAACAGCGTCACGTCGATGTCTTCGGGGTCGACCCCCTCGAAATCGGCGACGAACTCGCGCGCAACCGACTCGGCCTCACCGAGCCAGCGGGCCTCGGCGATGCCCTCGATCGGGGCGATGTCGAGTCGCCAGAGGGAGCCGTCTCGGCTTGCGGTCACGTCGTACGTCATCTTGGCCATGGTCCTCGAAGCGTACTTGCTGCGCGGCGCGGTCGCTTGCCGACGAGCGAACGTCCGGCCTCTGGGCCGCGAACTTCGGTATCGTCGTCGGGTGCTCTTCCGCAGCCGGTTCCGGATCCTGATCTGGTTGATTCCCGCGATCCTGATCGCCCTCGCCGTCGTGGTGCTTGCGGCTCGCGGCATTCGCGACAGCCAGGCCGGCCACGATTTCCTCGTCACCTACCCCGGCCGCTCCGCTCTGCCGTCGTTCGCTCCGCTCGGATTCCCGGCGTGGCTCGCCTGGCAGCACGGGCTGAACGCTTTTCTCATGCTGTTCGTCCTCCGCACCGGTTGGCAGGTGCGCACCACCAAACGTCCCGACACGTTCTGGATCCGCACCAACACCGGTCCGCTCAAGACGAAGGGCGCGCCGGTGCGGATCACCCTCGCGGTGTGGTTCCACATCGCCATCGACGTGGTCTGGACTCTCAACGGAGTGGTCTTCTACATCCTGTTGTTCACGACGCGACAGTGGACGCGGATGGTGCCGACCCACTGGGACATCTTCCCGAACGCGCTCTCGGCGATCCTGCAGTACGCGTCGCTCGACTGGCCGATGGAGAACGGCTGGTCGAACTACAACTCGGTGCAGACACTGACCTACTTCGGCATCGTGTTCCTGGCGGCACCGGTCGCGCTGTTCACCGGGATCCGGATGGCTCCGGGATTCGCCGTCCGCTTCCGAAAGCTCGACCGGATTTTTCCACTCGCACGGACGCGTCAGGTGCATTTCGTCACGATGGTGGTCTTCGCGGTCTTCATCGTGATCCACGTCACCCTGGTGCTGGCCACGGGCGCGCTCAACAACCTCAATCACATGTACGCGACGAACAACGGCACGGGCTGGGGCGGATTCGCGGTCTTCGCGGCGTCGTTGGTCGTGATGGCGATCGCGTGGACCGCAGCGAAGCCCGGGGTGCTGCGCGCCATCGCCGGCACCATGGGCGAGGTCAAACAGAGGCCGCGGCGTCGCACCGAGGTGTAATATGTTAGCGAGCGGGCTTCGTTGCTCGCGAAGGGGCAGATGACGCATGTCGGGATCACGCGAAGCAGCCGGGAGCGAACTGAAACGCTGGGTCTTCTGGCCGGCGGCTGGCATCGTGCTCGCCTTCGTCGTGTTCGCGCTCGTTGACCCGAAGGTGGCCGAGGCCGCTTTCGTCAGCGTCCAGGCTGCGATCGTCCGCGACTTCAGCTGGTACTACGTTCTCGTCGCGGCAGGTTTCGTGGGCTTCGTCGTCTTCATTGGGTTCAGTTCGTTCGGCAGCATCAAGCTCGGCAAGGACGCCGACGAGCCGGAGTTCTCGACCGTCTCCTGGTTCTCCCTTCTCTTCGCCGCGGGCATGGGCATTGGACTTGTGTTCTACGGCGTGTCCGAGCCGCTCAGCCACTTCGCCTCGCCCCGGCCCGGCGTCACCGGCAGTCCCGCCGAGCTCGCCCAGGAGGCGCTCACGCAGACCTTCCTGCACTGGGGTCTGCACGCGTGGGGGATCTACGTCGTCGTCGGCCTGGCCCTGGCCTATGCCATTCACCGGCGGGGTCGGCCGGTGTCGATCCGGTGGGCGCTCGAGCCGCTGCTCGGCAAGCGCGTGCAGGGAGGGTGGGGCAATCTCATCGATGTGATCGCCCTCGTCGGCACGCTGTTCGGGGTTGCGACGTCGCTCGGCCTGGGTGTCCTGCAGATCAGCTCGGGGCTCGACAAGATCGGACTGATCAACAGCTCGCTCGTCGTACAGATCGTGCTGATCATCGTCGTGACGGGCGTCGCGATCATCTCTCTCGCCACCGGCGTCGGTAAGGGCATGAAGCTCCTGTCGAACTTCAACCTCATCCTGGCCGCGCTCTTGCTCGTGTTCGTGCTGGCCGTCGGCCCGACGCAGTTCCTCCTTCGCGAGTTCGTCCAGACTCTCGGCGACTACCTCCAGAACTTCGTCGGACTCGCGTTCAACGTGAGCGCCTTCAGCGGCTCCAAGGGGGAAGCCTGGCAGGGCACCTGGACCACGTTCTACTGGGGCTGGTGGATGTCATGGGCTCCGTTCGTCGGTATCTTCATCGCTCGGATCTCCAAGGGCCGCACGGTCAGGCAGTTCGTCTTCGGTGTGCTGCTCGTGCCGACCCTGCTCACCTTTCTCTGGTTCAGCGTGCTCGGCGGGACGGCGCTCTTCGAACAGCTCTACAGCCACGGCCACCTCATCGGCCCCGATGGCACCGTCGACATCGAGGGCGCGCTCTTCCAAATGCTCGGCTCCCTCCCCGCGGGCACTGTCCTCATCGCCGGGGCGATTCTCCTGATCGGGGTCTTCTTCGTGACCTCCGCCGACTCGGGCGCGCTGGTCATGGCGATGCTCGCGACCGGCGGCAAGATCGAGCCGGCCAACTGGATCCGGATCTTCTTCGCCTGCGTCACGGCCCTCGTGGCGGCGAGCCTCCTGATCTCGGGCGGCCTCACCGCGCTGAAGACCGCGGCCATCACGACAGCCCTCCCGTTCAGCATCGTCATGATCATGATGTGCTGGTCGATGGTCATCGCGTTCACCCGCGAGAGACGCGCCTACGAGCGCGCTGAGCGAGCTGTCCTCATGCAGGATCTTGCGGCTTTCTACGAGCAGGAGGTCATCCGCCCCTCAGAGCG
>JAODMX010000324.1 GCA_025464735.1 Frondihabitans sp.
CCACTCGACCTGCTCGTTCGGTGCCGGGCGGTAGAAGTTCCGGGCGTAGACGCGCCGGTCTCCCGCCCCGTCGAACCAGCCCTCGTTCAGTCGCGTTCCGTCCGGGTCGATACACGGCACGAGGTGCCAGCGCACGTCGAGCGAGGCGACGGCCCCTCCCTCCAGGAGAGTGGTCGCAAGCTGCTGGATCGTGCGAAACCCGATCGGCTCGTTCGGATGGACACCGGCGACGACCACAACGTCGACCGAACCGTCGCCGATGGTCACACAGCGCAGGGGTTCACCGAGCCGGGACGATCCGATGCGGGACGACGCGACCCGATCAGGATCCTGCGCTTCGAGAGTTTCGAACCACGCCGCCAGCTCGTCAACGGTGGGAAAACCCTCGATGCTCGGCATCGCTTTGGCTGCGGCGAGCACCGTGGCCGGGTCGAGCGTCCCGCCACGGCTCACGCACTCACCGTGATCTCGTCGAGGAGCACTGCTCCGATCGCCGATGGCATCTTCGTGATCTTCGTGCTGGTGACGTAGACGTACCTGGAGAAGAACGTCGGGAACATGGGCAAGTCGTCGGCGAGCTGTTTCTGCACCTTCTTGTAGTAGGAGACCACCTCGGCCTGGGTGCTCGCGGCATCGGCTTTGTCGAGCAGCTCGTCGATCGTCGAGTTGTGGTAGCCGCCCGAGAACATGTTGCCGGTGCCCGCGGTCGTGAACAGCGAGCGCAGGGTGTTCTGCTGGCTCGAGTAGAGCGCGCCCCAGTGGGCGCGGTAGGGGCCGGCGATGGTCTTCTTCTCGATCTGGGTTTGGAACGACGCCCAGTCGGTCGTGGCCGTCGCGGTCGACGTGACGCCCAGGTTTTGGCGCACCTGGTTGGCGTACGCCTGGAAGAGCGAGTCGTAGCCGTAGCCGCCCGGGTAGACGAACTCGATCGTGCCACTGAACCCGCCCGCCTCCGCGAGAAGCTTCTTCGCCGCGGCCGGATCGTAGGCCGTCACCTCGTCGAGCAGACCGATCGGCGTTCCCGCCTCGTCGGGCGGGGTGAAGGCGGTGGCCTGCTCGAAGAGCCCACCGTAGATCGCTTTGTTGACGGCCTTCCGGTCGATCGACATCGAGATCGCCTTGCGCACTCGGGGGTCGGAGTAGCGCTTGTCCCACAGCGGGAACCCGATGTAGTCCATCGACGGCGCCTTGTTGGCGTAGAGGTGGTCGCCGAAGTCGGCCGTCGCGCTCACCATCTTGTCGGCGGGGCAGAAGGTCAGGTCAGCCTGGCCTGCCTGAACGTCGGTGTAGGCCGTGTCGGAGTCGGTGTACGAGCGGAAGGTGATCGTGTCGAGGGTCGCGCGTGGGCCCTTGTAGTTGGTGAAGCGGACCACGTTGTACGCGGTGTTCGCCTTCCAGGTGCCGGACATCTTGAACGGCCCATTCCCAATGGGCTTGCGATTGAATCCGGTGATGTCCGCGTAGGCGGCCTGCGGCATGGCGAAGAATCCCGTCTGTGCCTGCGTCAGCTGGAGCGGGAACTGGCTGTCCGGGCCGACGAGCGCCACCGTGAACGTGTGATCGTCGACCACCTTCAGGCCGCTCATCGTCTTGGTGGTCGGGGTCCCCTTCGCAGGGTTGAGGTCCGAGTACCCGACGATCTTCGCGAGCTCGCCGCTGTTCTCCCAGGCGTTCGGCCCGTACGACGTGTAGTTCCAGGCGTCGACGAAGCTCTTTGCCGTGACCTTCTCGCCGTTATGGAATGTCCACCCGCTGCGAAGCTTCACTGTCCATGTCGTCTGATCGGAGCTGGTGATGGACTCAGCCTGAAGGTAGCCGAGCTTCCCGGCGGAATCGATGAACGCGAGCGGCGAGAAGACCGCTGCCGTCTGGTCGAAGGCGCCGAGCTGGCGACCCGGGATCAGCGAGTCGGGCTCGGACACGGCGTAGACGATGGATCCGCCCGAAGCTGCCGTCTTCTTCGGAGACGAGGCTGTGGTGCTGCAGGCGGTGAGGCCGAGGATCGCGGCCATCGGCAGGGAGGCGGCGAACAGCGTGCGGCGGGTGACGTCCATGGTGAGGCTCCTGGGGGAGAAGGGCGGCCCCCGTGGTCGGTGGGGCTCATGCCGATGATGACATTTCACAACCCTCACTGTCTTCGGAACTTTCAACTTGTAATGAGAATTTGATCCGGAGGAAACATTCGGCGTGATGCCGAGAGGCCTTTGCGCTGCGCCCACAACTGCATTGTGCCCGCAACGAGAAAACCCCCGGAAGGCCGGGGGTCTTGTGCGTTTCTAAAGCTGGGGTACCTGGACTCGAACCAAGAACAACTGAACCAGAATCAGTCGTGTTGCCAATTACACCATACCCCAAAGAGTAATTCGCTTACGCTCTACTCTCGGGCCCGAATCAACCGGACCGAGTGTCTACTCTACATCATGACGCGCCGTCGCTTCGCCGAAGTCACTGTCACGCCGCGCAATTGCGCGAGGCGCAGCCGACATTGGCGAGGGACCAGGGCGGCCGCCGGTCAGAGCCGCGCTGCGAGTTTCTCCAGCCGCGCGATCGTCGACTCACGTCCCAGGATCTCCATCGACTCGAACAGCGGCGGGCTGACCCGTCGACCGGAGATGGCGACGCGGAGCGGTCCGAATGCTATGCGAGGCTTCAGGCCGAGCCCATCGACGAGTCGCTCGCGAAGGGCTCCCTCGAGAGCCTCGTGCGTCCAATCAGCGACACCGCCCAGAGCGGTTACCGATGCACGCAGAACGTCGCCGGACGTCTCGCCCAGCGTCTTGAGCGCATCGTCGTCGTAGTCGAGCTCCTCGTCGCCCGTGAACAAGAACCCGAGAAGCCCTGGGGCTTCGCCGAGCAACTGCATGCGCTCCTGGACCAGCGGAGCTGCGGCCTCCAGAATCCCCTTCTGCTCAGCCGTGGGTGGGTCAGCAATAAAGTCGCCCAGGTACGGCCGGATCCGGGCGGCGAAGTCGGCGGGCTCGAGCAGTCGAACGTGGTCGCCGTTGATCGACTCCGCCTTCTTGTGGTCGAACCGCGCCGGGTTGGGATTGACGTCGACAACGTCGAAGGCCGCGACCATCTCCTCAAGCGAGAAGACATCGCGCTCATGCGACAGAGACCAACCAAGCAGAGCGAGATAATTGACGAGACCCTCGGGGATGAATCCGTTGTCGCGGTGATGAAAGAGGTTCGCCTCTGGATCCCGTTTCGAAAGCTTCTTGTTGCCCTCACCCATCACGTAGGGCAGATGCCCGAATCGAGGGATGAACGTGGTGATCCCGACCTCAACGAGCGCCTCGTAGAGAGCGATCTGACGCGGGGTCGATGAGAGGAGGTCTTCGCCCCGCAACACATGCGTGATGCCCATGAGCGCATCATCGAGGGGATTGACGAACGTGTACAAGGGCACGCAGTTCGGACGAACGACGACGAAGTCAGTGAAGGATCCGGCAGGGAAGGTAATCGGGCCCCGCACCAGATCATCAAAACTCAGGTCACGATCGGGCACCCGAAGTCGCAGCGCCGGCGCGCGCCCCTCCGCCCGGTAGGCGGCGCGCTGTTCTGCCGTCAGATCGCGCTCGAAGTTGTCATACCCCTGCTTCGGGTCGCGGCCGTTGGCCACATTGCGGGCCTCGATCTCTTCCCCCGTCGCGAAACTCTCGTAAAGCAACCCCCGCGCCGTCAGCTGTTCGATCACCGTGGCGTAGATGTCATGGCGGAGCGACTGCCGGTAAGGGCCGTCGGGACCCCCGACATCAATGCCCTCGTCCCAGTCGAGCTTGAGCCAGCGCAGCGCATCGAGGATCTGCGCATAGCTCTCCTCGCTGTCGCGAGCCGCATCGGTATCCTCGATGCGGAAGATCATCTTGCCGCCCGTGTGCCTCGCGTAGGCCCAGTTAAACAGGGCCGTGCGGATGAGACCGACGTGAGGTGTCCCTGTCGGAGAGGGGCAGAAACGGACGCGCACATCGGCGCCGGTGGCAGTGGTGAAGGAGGCAGACATCGCCCACGATCTTACCTCGAGGCTTCCGAACCCAGCAGGAAAAGTGCCGGTTAACGCAGGAAGGCCACCCGTTGTGTGGGGTGGCCTTTCTGGTGGTGAAGTTGAGTCCGGCGGTGTCCTACTCTCCCACAAGGTCCCCCTTGCAGTACCATCGGCGCTGAGAGTCTTAGCTTCCGGGTTCGGAATGTGACCGGGCGTTTCCCTCTCGCTATGGCCGCCGAAACACTAGGTCACGACATACCCCTGAACGGGGTTGACGTGAAGTCTGTGTTTACGGAGCTATCGCTTCGTTATTGAGTTATTTGTTCCCAGGAAACCGGGTCGTTACCGACCGTGTTTCGGGAACCACATAGTGGACGCGAGCATCACCGCCCACCCCACAAAATGGGGTGGAGTGTTGTCAAGTTATCGGCTTATTAGTACCGGTCAGCTCCATGGGTCTTTAGTCCCCACTTCCACATCCGGCCTATCAACCCAGTAGTCTAGCTGGGAGCCTCTCCCCCCGAAGGGGATGGAAATCTCATCTCGAAGCCGGCTTCCCGCTTAGATGCTTTCAGCGGTTATCCGTTCCGAACGTAG